>CAJQNY010000051.1 GCA_905479805.1 uncultured Arenicella sp. | reverse complement strand
ACATTAGGGATGTATTCGGACAACCTTAATATTTACAGAGCAAGTAATAATGCGTAGCAAACATGGGTCAATTGATATCACTAAGCTCCTCTTGGAGCTTCTAGCGGAGTCGGGCGTTACGCAGAATCAATTATTTTCTCTACCCGAATTGCAGAGCATTAAAATAACCGGCAAGGAGCCTAATGAAGCTGCTCTGCCTATGTTGTTGCCTGCAGCAATTAAGTTAAGCAATAACCCAACATTAGCATTAGAGCTTGGGCAACGTATTCAGATCACCAGTTTTGGTAGTGTGAGTTTTGCGTTAATGAGCTGTCTAAACCTGCGCGAAGTACTTACCTTACTCATTCGCTACCACCCCATCCTCAATTTGGGGCCCAGCTGGGAGCTCTGCGAACACCCAAAAGGCATTGCTTTGCGCTCTGGCACGATCATGGGAAGCCCGCAAACGCAGAAACTTTTCTTGGAGTTGATGTTTTCTGCCGTCATATCAATGGGCGAAAGCTTGTTGAATCGTCGTGTTGATGGCGGCGAATTGCACTTTAGCTTCCCATCCCCACGACATTTTAATGATTATTCAAAATTCTTTTCGATGCCGGTAAAATTCAATCAAGCTAACAGTCAGGTAGTACTGTCAGAGAAAGACCTTAACAGTCGCCTACCCAATGCGAACCCTGCCGGACATGCTATCTTCCAACAACAATGCGAGGAGCTGTTGCGCGGGTTCAACAACGTTGAGAATGTCTCAGCAGCTATTCGTCGCCTCTTGATCCAAACTGGTCGCGAGTTTCCCAACATCAATCAAGTAGCCGAGCATCTCCACATAAGCGAGCGAACTTTACGCCGACGACTCAACAAAGAATCAACAAACTTCAGGACAATTTGTGATGAGGTAAGAAACATACTTGCGTGCCAATATCTATTGAGCACCGGTTTTACCGTAGCGGAAGTTGCCGAACTATTGGGTTACTCTGAAACAGTAAGCTTTCGGCGCGCTTTTATTCGCTGGAATGGTCAAACACCAAGCGAATATCGTGGACGACTCCAGGCAACTTAGAAAACCCCACGCTGGGTGGCTGGCCAAACTCACTGGGCCAAATCAGAGACTCACGGCTACCGTTGTCAACTTTCTTCTCCTACGTAAAACCACCGTCCTTTCACACGGCTAAACGTAGACTTCTCATGATGAGTAGTTCGCTGACCCGATTCGTCGAGATAAGCCGCTCTAAATTCAACAAAACCAGATTCGCCTTGCTGCGATTTATTCAATACAGTCAAATCAACCCACGTGAGGGATCGAACAGACAGATCAGCGGCACTGAGACCCATCGCAGAGCTGGGCAACCATGTCTCCAATAAGTAATCTCCATAGCCTCCTAATGCATAGGCACTATATCGCGAGCGCATTAATTTACTCGGTGTAGTGGCAATTTTCTCGCGCATCAACAATGGTTCGCAACACGCCTGGAAAGGCTTCTTGCTTTTGCATGGACAAGGATTAGATTTCATAAAATTTTCTCAGTAATAGCCGCGTGCATCGAGTTGTGCTGAGATCGCTTATGCAAATTTATGCTGGGCATCTAACGCCAAGCCGCGTGCTACCGCCGTTGAGCGGTCTCCTTCAATAACTCTAGAGTCTGAGTATTCCGCTAGAACCCGTCTATGTAAATGCTTTATTCCCATACTTCCGCCCGTCACATAAACAGTATTAATATCTGACTTAGCTAGGCCAGCATCGGTAATTGCCTGGTTCGCCGTACGAATAATATCACCACACATTGTGCTGCTAAGGTCCTCAAATTCAGGTCTCGACATGTCTATATCAAGTCCTGGGTCAACAAACGGCAATTCGATCAATGCATTTTCACTACTGGCAAACTGTCTTTTGGTGTGTTCGACAGCGCCTAACACTCTATGCGTTTGGCGAGATTCAATCAATTCAATAAACCGGGTAAAGGTGTCCGGTTGAAGTACTTGTGGGCGCAGTTCATTCAGCGCGTTTATCACCTTACGATCATACAATAGGTCTATACGATGCCAGGATGCCGCATTTAGAAAAAAGGAATTAGCAACCTCTAGCTCTGGTCGGCGCTTAAACTTTTGTTGGTAACCAAAGAATGGCATGACGCGATCCAATGCGATTTGCTTATCAAAATCGTTGCCACCAATATGAATACCACAGTTAGCAATAACCTGAGATTCTAGGCTGTCAGCAGAACCTCTAGACAAGAATTTGACCACCGAGAAATCTGAAGTCCCAGCGCCAATATCAATGACCAAAACCGTCTCTTCTCCATTCACGGTCACACCATAATTGAGTGCCGCTGCTATCGGCTCGAGTTGGAACTCAATATTCTTAACGCCCAGCTCACTCACCACACCCTTAAGTGTAGTTTGGGCCAGTCGGTCAGCGTCTGGGTTATCGTCCACGAAACTAACCGGGCGCCCTACTACCAAATTTTCTATCTTGCTCCCAAGTTGAATTTCGGCTCTGCTTAACACTTCACCAATATACTGCTGAACAATATCCTTTATCGTATAGGTGTTTAACTTAATTCTAATTATGTGATCAATCGTTGTTGTTCCTAAAGCGCTTTTGAAGGAACGTAGAAACCGACCTCTATCACCAAAGTAATAACGCTCAAACGCGGCCTCACCAAACACCGTTGAGTCATCCTCAAAGTCATAAAATAGCGTACTCGGAATAGAGCCGCTATGCCCCTCCAAATTTAGAACATTTGTTTGACTCGCGTTACTGATAGCCACGGATGTGTTGGCGGTGCCAAAATCAAGTCCTACGTGTTTCATTTGGGAAAAGAGTTTAAAAAATTGTCGCGCAGTGTAACTAATCTAACTGCGAAATAGCAGCGATTTTTTTCAGCTCTAACTTAGAGTGGGCATTTCTGATTAGGCGCATCTGTTCTTTGTGAAAGTTTCTGATAAATCTTTCAATCGAAGTTTAAAACTTACTTTGCTCTGTTGTTCCCATAGGCACTACGAGTGAACTACAATGAACTACTAATAATGAGTGCCCAATAAACCTATTTAAATCACGATGATCTGCTCCGACAAATTTACGTTTATCCACCTGCACAAAACAGCTGGGCAGACTTTGAACGATATCATTTACGATAGCCAACCTTCGGCTAAAGCCATTGGCTATCACTATCCAATTTCTAAATTACCTGCCAAGTATAAGAATGTACCAGTAGTCGGGATAGTTCGAAATCCTTGGGACTGGTATCTCTCTTGGTTTACTTTTAATAGTGTAGGTGGCATTAAAAACCCACTTTTTAATATCGTCTCAAATGGCAAGCAAGCAGATTTCAAAACGACCATTACCAACTTACTCAATTATCCCAATGATTCTCAGGCGAGTGCACGCTTTCGTGAGTGTCATCGTCGCTTGTTACCTGATGAATTCAATCAGGCACAAGGATCAGGGTTTACCAAAGCTTGCGTCGACAGTATGCAATCTAACTCAAAGGGCTATTACAGCTTATTAGTCGAACGAATGTTTGGTTCGAATTATTCGCGCCATACTATTTTCCCTTTTGAAGACTTAGCCAATAATTTTGAAGCTACCATGCACGCGTTAGGGGTAACTGAAGCTACAAAGATGGCAGCGGTGTTGCGTTCGGCTAAGCGACGTAACACGTCGAATCACAGTCATTATTCGCATTATTATGATGATGAACTGCGTGAATTAGTTGCGACCAAGGAAGTTGAATTAATAAATAATTATAATTATAAATTTGAAGTAAATAACCACAGCGAGTCGGTTATTGATGTCTCTGGTGGCAAACTACATCCAAAAGTATTTTCCACGCAAAACAATTTCCATCACATTGGCAACATAGTTAATCTGGAGCCCTTATTGGAAGAAGTAAAACAACTGACCGGAGATGATTGGCGTATTTCTGATAGACAGACCGTGTTTGATATTCACCAGAAGACCCAAAGCATAAAGATAGTCTTTGAAGATATGTCACACACGCTTCCTGAGAAAACAGATTTTTATTCACGTTTTGAGAACGTATTGAAACCTGTTTTAACTCAGCTTGAAAAAGCATTTGGTGAGGATGGTACCTTTATTCGAATTATCTTTGCTCGATTAGAAGCCGGTGCTCGTATCGATCATCATGTAGATAAAGGCTACTCATTATTGAATTGCAATCGAGTTCATGTGCCGCTAATCACAACCGACGATGTAGAATTTTATGTCGGTGGTGAAACCAAAAATTTAGCAGCAGGGGAAATTTGGGAGATAAACAATGGCACAGTGCACGCCGTACACAACAAGTCTAAGCATGACCGAATACATCTAATCATAGACTGGACACCTACTCGTACTCTCCTTCGAGAAAAGAAAGCCTATAGAAAAGACCTACCAATATTCTACCGACCGCAATTTCGTATCGAGACTTAGATAAACGATCATCAAACCTAATATTGATCAGAACTTTATAGGTCGGCTTATTTTCATGACTCGTTTCCTAGACTCATCATCAATCAATGAGGTGCTTTCGTAATCGTCAAAAATTTCATTGATCTTTTTTAGGTGCGGCATCAAACGTTCTTTATCTTTCGCCTTCATGTCATATTGGTTGACGGTCCTTAGCAGCGAGATTGAAGCCTTATTTAAACTTATATTCTGCCTTGGTGTCGGATTGTCATGCGGCGTTGCCAGCCCTAGTTTTTGAATAACTTCCTGTACCACATCGCCTTGGTATTCAAAGACGGAAACCTTATTTTGTCCAAACACGGTTTGGCATTCACTCACGAAACCTTGGTAATTCAAATGTTGAGAAAACCAGCCGATACTCAACATTTCAGCAAAGGATAAATCTTTGCCATAACACGGATTGTTCTCAATCTGTGGGTTGCGGATACACTGTTTGTAGTAGCCTTCAATAAACTCAAGTGGCTCACGAAACCACACCCAAATTTCAGTGTCGAAAAGATCACTTAACTCGCCCAAAATAACTTTAGACTCGTCAGGAAAATCCCACCAATAATTGTATATGCCCTCAGACGACAAGATGATGGTATGAGTATCATCTTTGACCTGTGAGATTACATTCTTGAAATTTTCTAGAAAATAATCTACGTGAACAGATACTAGGTTTTTCTCAAACCAATGGTGCTTTGGTGCAGTAGGATTTTGTACTGCACCAATATTATGGGGATAGAGTATCCCTTTCCCTCTAAGCTTACGTTGCTTTTTGTCTAGGTAGGTTTGTAAGCTAGTGGTACCCGTTTTTGGTGTACCTGCATGGATAATCAGCTTTAATTTCTGACCACTTGATTGCTCAATGGTCTTTAACAGCGCCCCTAGCTCCTCGGAAAAGTAATATTTTGATTTTTCCATAGTAGATGCTAAACAATCACTAAAAGGTCTCTGTTGTCGACACGCGCTGATTATACTTCGTTCACAGAAAAATTATCATCTGGATAAACCATGGCGATAACGCAACAGGCTATCCATCTTGCGAGTTTAGTGTGATGGCGTATTGCTAATTACTGTGATTCGATTCAGCTTTGTCATGATCCTCTAGTCCTAGAGGTCTTAGAAGCAGCTTAGCACTATTGTTTTTTCGGATACCACGTCACACCCTTCTGTAAGCAACGATATTACGGCATACTCTGTGTTATAAGTTAACCCTAAACATTGGCTAATAAAATGACAGATGGTACAAATTATAATCCTCCCAAGGTCTGGAAATGGAATAGAGAATCTGGCGGTAAATTTGCGTCGATCAATCGACCCATTGCTGGTGCCACTCATGATAAGGACCTGCCAATTGGAGAGCACCCAATGCAGCTCTACTCACTCGGCACCCCGAACGGGGTGAAGGTTACCGTATTGTTGGAAGAGCTCCTTGCACTTGGACACAAAGGTGCGGAATACGACGCATGGATCATTAATATTCAAGAGGGGGTACAATTTAGTAGCGGCTTTGTTGACGTTAATCCAAACTCAAAAATACCCGCATTAATGGATCGCAGTGGCGATACGCCCATTCGCGTATTTGAGTCTGGCGCTATCATGGTGCACCTAGCAGAAAAATTCGGCGAGTTTCTACCTGCCGATTCTGCGCAACGTGCCGAGTGCATGTCTTGGCTGTTTTGGAATATTGGTAGCGCCCCATTTTTAGGTGGCGGCTTTGGTCATTTTTACGCTTACGCACCGGAAAAACTTGAATATCCTATAGATAGATATGCCATGGAAGTAAAACGCCAGTTGGATGTTTTGGATAGAAACCTGGCCGAGCGGCAATACCTTTGCGGTGACGACTACACCATCGCCGATATGGCTAACCAAGCTTGGTATGGATCGATGGTGGCAGGAAAACTTTATGAAGCAGCTGAATTTCTAGAGGTTGATTCGTATAAGAACGTTGTCCGTTGGAACAATGAGCTTCAGAAACGCGAAGCAGTTAAGCGCGGTCAACGCGTAAACCGGGTCTGGGGCGAACCTGAGAAGCAATTAGCTGAACGCCACAGCGCTGCAGACTTTGATTAGTAAGCCGCAGGCGCTGATTAGTAAGCCATAGGCGCTAATTGATAGACAGCAAATGTTGGCTAGTTCGTCTTAAACCAATTAATTAACGAGTTTTGCTATAGAGTTTATTGAAATCGGACAGGAGGCATCCCCAGACATATAATACTGCCAAAGGGCCCATACCCTCGTGGCATATTTAAGCCAAGATAACACTTCTATCTTATACCAAGTGACAACCTTATTCACTATCAACGTTCAAGAATTCTTTGTTAGGTATTTTTGGATTTCCTTAGATATCACCCACAGACGATCCTGCCCCCACAAAGCCAATAAGGTGTTACCCTCGGCATCAGCTAGTCGGTAGCTTGGCACGCCCCAGAGACCCATTTCATACATCCTCTGACGGTTACTTTCAAGAGCATCTTGCCAGTCGGAATTGTCGATAATGTTCTTCGCAGGCTCCCAATCTAGCCCCGCTCGTTCAACCACTTTCTTCATCCCCTTATCATTGTTGGTATTAATAGCATCAACCCACGCACATTTTATGAAAGAGGAGAGAAACTCATTCGCCTTACCTTGTTCTTGAGCCCAAGCCAGCAAAGAATAGCCTCGTCGAACCGGCTCACCGATCGGATCGTAACATGGGCCAAATGGCACCCCAGCAGCACGCGCCTCTCGACCGGTATCAAACAAAATATAAGATCCTTTCTCGCGTGTGGCGGGTACCCCACGCATCACCATCGGCAGAACAGGCAGAACCTCTAGATTCAAGCCCGTCTTTTCCACAAGCGCAATAGTCTGATCAAAGGCCACCGCCGTATAGGGGCTGCGCAGCGATGGATAGAACTCCAGTGTTAGTTTACCTGTGTCCTTCAGGGGGCCATATTCAATAGCGGGACGCGGTGCGATTAACGGCTCACCGGGAGTCTTATCCAAACCCAACTCAATTAATCTTTGCTCCAGGTGATAAAGGCGATCAACCCCCCAATACCATTCACCAGCGTAATAGAACATACCCCCCGAGTAATGTTTCAGGCCTCGACGCCTAGCATTACCTCGATCGAGAACGTCTTGCACGCATTGTTCATCTGCAGACCCTAATTCCTTTGCTAGATCTTCAATCTTGGTTTCATCACCCGCCCATAGAGCTTGGCTGACCGCTACAATATTTCTAACAAACGCTTCATTGTCTTCTGTCGATAATTGCTTGGCGAGTATAGCCAATGCTTTTGCGCGTAACTTCGTATCAAGCGATTCATCGTGCAATGGGAAGTCCAATCCATAATAAGACGCTATCTGGTGAGAGTCATAACGTGACAACTTGAGAAGCAGCTCCGGTTCCGGAGCATTATCACCAATAGCCTCGCCTACCAGGTGACATGTTAAACCTACGTCATAGCGGACCTTAAAACGTTCCAAGACCTGTGCAGCCAAATGAGAATAGCCATCATCGACTTGGTGGAAGTACTCCACCAAATGTCGCGTTCCACTTTTCAATCTATCAGCCTCTGCCTTGTTGCGTTTTTTAATTAATCGCGCCTCACTGGATACCGCACTCATAAACTTTGAGGTCAACCAACGACGAATTGGCCTTGGATCCATTGTTGCTGCACCACCTTGCTCTTTAAATTGTTTGCTCATGATTCAAATTGCTCTCTTGGCGTAATACCAATTGCTAGCTTGATAAAACTGGGATTTAGACATTAACCACTAACTTAGCTATCTTATTCCAAGCACTTACTAATGACACCTTTATAAATTCGACACAAACTATTATCATAACATATGTCGCTTTATTCCAACTGAGAGATACTTGCCATGCTATCTGAAACTATGCCCTATTCGAAAAAGCTCGCGGCCGTTAACGGCAAACAGATCGCCTACGTGGATGAGGGCGATGGTGACCCTATTGTGTTGTTGCATGGAAACCCGACTTCGTCATTTCTCTGGCGCAACGTAATTCCGGA
Organism: uncultured Arenicella sp.; assembly: GCA_905479805.1. Classification (GTDB taxonomy): domain Bacteria; phylum Pseudomonadota; class Gammaproteobacteria; order Arenicellales; family Arenicellaceae; genus Arenicella. The sequence goes on along the minus strand of CAJQNY010000051.1, from coordinate 1,997 downwards.
GCTTTTGAATTCTGGTCGAGTTATCGCGCCAGATTTAATTGGCCAAGGTGATTCTGAAAAACTACCAGCCAGCGCAGGCCCTGATAGATATTCATTGGAGATAGCCTATGACTACGTTTCTGGCCTATTGAAAACCATTGGAGTGAATCAAAATGTCACGCTGGTAATTCACGATTGGGGGAGTGCAATTGGCTTTCTTTGGGCCATGCGCAACCCCATTAAGGTAAAGGGCGTGGCATATATGGAAGGCATCGTGAAACCGGTGAGCTGGGCCGACTGGCCCGAAACGGCAGTGGGTATTTTCAAAGGCTTCCGCTCAGAGAAAGGCGAAGACATGATTCTCGAACGCAATATGTTTATTGAAGGAGTTCTACCAAGTTCAGTTATGCGCGGTCTAAGCGAGACCGAGATGGCTACTTACCGCGCGCCCTTCACAACACCAGACGACCGGCAACCAACCCTCAATTGGCCGAGACAAATCCCCATAGAAGGCGAACCCGCTCACATTGTAGAGTTAGTAGAACAATACGGAAGTTTCATGGCTGCAAGCCAATTACCGAAATTATTCATTAATGCGGAACCGGGTTCCATCTTGATAGGACCTCAACGTGAATTCTGCCGCAGCTGGCCAAACCAACAGGAGCTAACAGTCAAAGGCACACACTTTATCCAAGAGGATTCGCCAACAGAAATTGGCCAAGCTGTCGCAGCTTGGCTAAAAACGATCTAAGCGCAGCTAAGCAACTTCAGAATTACAGCACGCTCTATTCAACACCATGAGGAATCACTAATGTCAGACCTACCTGTTTTCATGATAGCCAATCTCGTTCCAAATGAGGACCCAGCTGAGTACACTCTTTATGAGAAGGGTTTCTTTCCCATATTAAAAAAACATGGCGGTTCCTTCGTCACCTTTGACGACAAAATAAAACATATGGAAGGCACGGAACCTCGACCTGGCCGAATTATTATTTTCCAATTCCCCTCTGAACAAGCGGCAGAAGCCTGGTACAGCGACCCCGAATATCAGGCGCTTTCAGAACACCGCAGAGCCGGGGCCGAACTAAAATCATTAACTATGGTCCACGGCTTACCGCCGCGGGCGTAGAAGTTATTGATTAAATGATTTAATAACTCTATCGTAAGCACCTCCAAACCATCTCCGAATTAATCCACACGTAACGCCATCTTAGGCGGGTAGACCCAATGAAAAATTTATTTAATGTTGAAGGAAAAGTAATTGTCATAACGGGAGGTTCACGCGGAATTGGCGCGATGATGGCACAAGGTTTTCTCGAGAACGGCGCTCGTGTTTATATCACCGCACGCAAAGAAGCTGAATTGAAACAAGCTGAACAAGAGTTAGGCAAACTCGGCTCCTGTACTGCAATACGTTCAGACCTTTCTAACCACGAAGGCGTCGTTGCTTTCGCAGATGCAGTAAAAGCCCAAGAAGAAAAAGTGGATGTATTAATTAATAACGCAGGCGCCTCTTGGGGAGCCCCTTTTGATGACTTCACCGAAGCAAATTGGGACAAAGTAATGGACCTGAACGTGAAATCGCTATTCTTTCTAACCCAACAATTTGCCCCTGCACTCAGAAATGCGGCCAGCAGTGAAGACCCAGCCAGAGTCATTAACATCGCTTCAATCAATGGTTTCACTCACCCAGGCATGCCAACTTATTCTTACTCCTCTAGTAAGGCGGCAGTTATTCACTTAACTAAACATCTAGCGGTGGACTTAGCTGGAGACAACATTAACGTTAACGGCATAGCGCCAGGTTTCTTCCCCAGCAACATGACTGCGTTCATGGCGCAGGACGAAGATCTACTTTCTAAACTCAAAAAGAGTATTCCTCGTGGACGAATGGGTGACCCAAAGGATGCAGCGGGCACAGCCATCTATCTTTCGTCGAGAGCAAGTGCCTTTATGACCGGAAACACGATTGTATTAGATGGTGGCCAAGTTGCAGCAGCGGGTTCACAAGATGTGGC
>CAJQNY010000050.1 GCA_905479805.1 uncultured Arenicella sp. | reverse complement strand
TCCGCCGTGATGGCGATTCAGTGGGCGCAAAAATAACGGTCGTCGCTCAAAATATGCCTGTTGGACTGGGGGAGCCCGTCTTTAATGAATTAGACGCCGATATCGCAAAAGCGTTAATGAGCATCAATGCTGTAAAAGGCGTAGAGATTGGTGCGGGATTTGACTCAGTGAATCAACGTGGCTCTGAACACCGTGATGAAATGCACCCTGACGGGTTTGCCAGCAATAATGCTGGAGGGATTTTGGGTGGAATATCAAGCGGGCAAGACGTAGTCGCGAGTTTAGCGCTAAAACCTACATCGAGTATTACCACGCCTGGCAAGAGTATTAATGCCCGTGGCGAATCGGTTGACGTTGTTACCAAGGGCCGTCATGACCCTTGTGTTGGAATTCGAGCTGTGCCGATTGCCGAAGCAATGTTGGCGATTGTTATTATGGATCACTATTTACGGAATCGAGCACAGAACCTCGATGTGCAAGTAGATACTCCCAAGATACCTGCTTTACGCAAGTAGACTGATCCGCGGAGCGGGGTGAAAAATGAAATCGATTGTCTGGTTTAGAGAGGACCTTCGGTTATTAGATAATGCAGCCCTCACCTTTGCCGCTGCGCAAGGGGACATCATTCCATTGTTTATTTACCCAGAAAGCTTGGGTGGGGCGAGTTATTGGTGGTTACATAAAAGTCTAGAGTCACTGCAGCTTGATTTGGCAAAATCTGGTGTAGAGTTGATTTTCCGCACAGGTGATTGCGTGCAAATAATTGAAGATCTTGTTGTTGAAACAAACGCGAACAACGTTGTTTGGAACCGTGTTTACTCTCCCTCTGGAATCGCGGATGGCAAGAGAGTTAAAAGCGCTTTGAATGCTAAGAAAGTTGGTCAACGGTCTTTTTCTGGGCAGCTATTGATAGAACCTGATGCGGTAAAGAACAAGCAAGGGTTACCCTTTAAAGTGTTCACACCATTCTGGCGGCACTGCAAACAAGTACTCGCACCCGAACGACCATTAGACGTTCCTGAACTAACGCCAATTATAGAAAAGCCAGCTTCCGAGAAGCTAGCAGAATGGGGTTTGATACCTTCAACTCCCGACTGGTCTCAGGGCATAAATGATCGATGGCAACCTGGAGAGTTAGGTGCCAGTGAACGGTGGGAGACTTTTCTTGATGAGTCGATTGATGAATATCAGCAGGGCAGGGATTTCCCAAGCAAACCTGTCACATCTTATTTGTCGCCCCATTTAGTGTTTGGAGAAATCAGCCCACGGGTACTCTGGCATGATTTGCATGACCGAATAGCGTTGGGCACAGTTGACGCTGATAACGCAAATAAATTCTTAAGCGAAATTGGGTGGCGAGAGTACAGTCGCTACCTCTTGTTTCACTTTCCACACATCACAGAAAGTTCATTCAATAAAAAGTTCGAATGCTTTCCATGGCAAAATAACGATCAATTATTACAAGCATGGCAACAAGGTAATACCGGATATCCGATTATTGATGCAGGTATGCGAGAGCTTTGGCAGACAGGTTACATGCATAATCGGGTAAGAATGATTGTGGCATCATTTCTAACTAAGCACTGCTTGATTCACTGGTCTAAGGGCATGGACTGGTTTTGGGATACGCTGGTCGATGCGGATATTGCGAATAACACTGCGAGTTGGCAATGGATAGCGGGTAGCGGCGCGGATGCAGCGCCTTATTTCAGAATATTTAACCCTATCTTGCAAGGCGAAAAATTCGATAAAGAGGGAGGTTATGTTAAGAAATGGGTACCTGAATTAGCATTATTGGATTCAAAATATTTGCATAAGCCATGGGAAGCTAGCCCAGAGATTTTAGAGCAAGCGGAAGTAGAGCTCGGTCTAAATTACTCGTACCCGATTGTCGATCACAAGGAGGCTCGTCTAAGAGCTCTCGCTGCATACTCTCAGTCAAAGGAATTGTCGAAGTTCAATTAAAGTTTCCAGAGAGCATCTTTGTCTGGCGTTGCTCATCTAAATTAGATCCAAATAATATAAAATATATAGTTAATACCTATGTATTTTATACATATAAACGATTTAAACTATTTATAGGGTTTAACTATGATGCTTGCATCTTAATTAAATAACGTATCTCTGGAGATATAAATGTTGGAATCCCTTGTAAATTCATCTGAGCTGAAAATGACTGGTAAGCCGATACCTGAAGTTACTTTTCGTGTTCGCGAAAACGATGAATGGAAAAACATAACGTCGCACGATCTCTTCGCAAACAAAACAGTGGTGGTTTTTTCATTGCCGGGCGCGTTTACACCCACCTGTTCGTCTACACACTTGCCTCGCTTTAATGAGTTGGCAACTAGCTTCGCAGAAAATGGAGTTGATCAAATTGTTTGTATGAGTGTTAACGACACATTTGTGATGAACGCTTGGAAGCAAGATCAAGAAGCTGAAAATGTGATTGTCATACCTGACGGTAATGGCGAATTTACGGATGGCATGGGCCTACTCGTGAGTAAAGAGGATCTAGGTTTTGGTAAACGCTCTTGGCGTTACTCTATGCTGGTTGAGAATGGCATAGTCAAAAAGATGTTCGTTGAGCCGTTAAAGGATGGTGACCCATTTGAAGTATCGGATGCGGATACGATGCTCGAGTACATCAATCCCAATGCGATAAAACCTTCATCCGTCGCAATCATCACTAAGCCTGGTTGTCCGTTTTGTGTAAAAGCAAAGGGGTTATTGAAGGAGAAGAGCATTTCATTCGAAGAAATTATTTTAGGAAAAGATGCGACTTCTGTGAGCGTAAAAGCCATTTCTGGGAACGCGACGGTTCCACAAATATTCTTTGATGGCGTGAATATCGGAGGTTCTGATGACCTCGAAGAGTATCTTGCGAAATGATCACCAGCTGTATTGGTCCATGCCAATTGGACCGCTAGTTCATTTGTCAAAGAACTTTACCGCCGCGTTTGCCATAGATTGGCAGGCGAGGCGGTCTACTTTGTATGTTAGGAAGGTGTATGAGTATTAAAAAAACTGAAACTATACTCGGCGATGCTCTTGGGTTTAATCATGAGCATTTGCTAAAGCTGGCCGATTGGAAAATGCCGTTCGGAAAGTATGCTGGTACGCCGTTGATTGACCTTCCTGAGGAATACCTCTTTTGGTTCCAAAAAAATGAGTTTCCTAAAGGCGAATTAGGAGAGCTTTTGAAGTTTTGTTTGGACTTAAAAATTGAAGGTTTGGATAGTTTAATTAAACCGTTGAAAAATCGAAACAGTGGCCCTGATTGAGGGGCATTTCGCATAATAGAATTACAGAGAATGAAACATGAACATTAGAGATCTTGAATATTTGGTAGCGGTTCATGAGTTGAAGAACTTTAGCAAAGCGGCTGAACAGTGCTTTGTTAGCCAGCCGACATTGAGTGGCCAACTAAAGAAACTCGAAATAGAGCTGGGTGCCTCATTGATGGAGCGTTCAACCCGTAAAGTGTTATTCACTAATGTTGGTGAGGAAGTGGTTGTGGAGGCGAGAACTATCTTGCAAACCGCGAGTCATATTAAGAAATTAGCCAATCGAACTGAAGACCCAATGGCGGGGGATTTTCACGTTGGTTTGATACCGACAGTCGGCCCATTCCTATTACCTCATATCATGCCGCTAATAGCCCAAGACTTTCCCCAAACGAATTTGTATTTGTATGAGTTGCAAACCGATGATTTGATCGAGCGATTACTAAAAGGTGAACTTGATGCAGCAATACTGGCTAAGCTTGATTGGAATCACCCGGTTAATGAGATTGATCTTTATACGGAGGAGCTGTGTCTTGCAAATTCTACCTTGCATCCCCCGAAAACCACCGATTCTAAAGTGGAGTTGGATGTGCTTGATGGTGAATCCGTGTTGATGCTAGAGGACGGGCACTGTCTGAGAGACCAAGCGTTGGGAGTGTGTTTTTCGGCCGGGGCAAAGGAAGATAAACGTTTCCAAGCCACCAGTCTTGATACCTTGTTGCATATGGTAGCAACTGGGGCAGGGATGACATTGATACCTAAATTAGCATGTGCTAAGGCGATAGAGGGAGTGAGCTATCATTCATTTAAAAACCCTGTTCCCACCCGTGAAATAGTGATGGTTACCCGAAAAAATAGCGCGCGAGGTGAGGCATATCAGAATATTTCATCCTTGGTGAAAAGTGCGGTGGTGATAAATCAATAAGGCTAGAGCATTGAAATTTCCCGTCATTATAATAGTTGGCTTAACCCTGTTGATCAGAGAATCGGTGTTTGCAGAAGAAGTTTTAGTAAAACACTTCGCAAGTGGACAGGCGCAAGTATCGTTAATAGAGTTGTACACCTCAGAAGGGTGCAGTAGTTGCCCGCCAGCTGATCGGTGGTTATCGTCACTGAAGAAAGAAGATGGTTTATGGAAGTCTTTTGTGCCGGCAGCCTTCCATGTGGACTATTGGGATTATATAGGTTGGAAAGACCCTTTTGCCAGCAAAGAGTATAGTCAAAGGCAGCGACGCTATGCCTCTGAACACAAAGAAGCAACGGTATACACGCCAGGTGTTCGCAAGCAGGGAGCTGAATGGCGGCGCTGGCGGTTTCCAGGATCAAACCCTAGTTCTTCTAAGGAAGAGGTGGGCAACCTAGAAATCAGTGTAGATGCTGATTGGGCCTTTTCCGCTTCGTTCGTTCCTCACGATCAAGGATCAAAGCAATTTCAGTTAACCGTTGCCTTGCTTGGGCTTGAGATAGAGAGCGAGGTAACTCGTGGCGAAAATCGCGGCAAGAAACTTGAACATGATTTTGTGGTTCTCGGAGTAACGACTCTAGCACTAGCTGCACGCTCTGTGGGTGAGCAAAACAAGATTAGTTGGGAAGGCCAATTACCTGGTCAGCATAGGTCAGCCCCTAAATACGCAGTTGCGGCCTGGCTGACAGAACCTGCAAGTCTCAATCCGGTCCAGGTGGTTGGTGGCACTCTCTAAAGTTCAGTAATGACTCAAAGCCCCTGACGCTTGCGAGGTGAGGCCGTTATGGATTAGCATGAGTGCTTGGGTGAAATGTTTCTTGAGGATGTAGGTAAGTTGTCTTCAGAGCTTTTTAAAATCAAAGGGCGATGGCGTGGAGTTAGATTTTGGTTTGGTGGATAGGATTGCTCAAGGTCCGCAGTGGGTCTATTGGTGGACCCGAGTTATTGATGTTACTAATTGGTTGCTGATTCCATTCGCCTTTATAGATAAGCGAGCTCGTTGGGCTTTGCTGGCATGGGTTTGCAATATCGTAATTATAATTACGTTATTTAATGTATACGGTTATTCGAGAATCTTGGGGTTAAGCCATATTATTGTTTGGCTCCCATTGTTGATTTATTTGGCAAAGAATAGGCGACCGCTAAACAGGGAGAATGTCGCAGGAATATACCTACATTGGTTTGTGTTAATTATTACTATATCAATGCTATTTGATGCACTTGATGTGGTCCGCTTCGCATACGGTGATACACAGTTTTAGATATGGAATTTCAATGTAAAAAGGTATGTGATAAATTTGATTCTTATCCCTCTCAGGTCAGAGAAAAAATGCTGGAGCTACGCCAGATCTTATTTGACGTTGCGAAAGAGAAAGGCATAGATTCATTCGTCGAAACATTGAAGTGGGGAGAACCGGCCTACCTTTGTCGAACAGGAAGCACGATTCGCATTGATTGGAAATCAAAAACGCCTGATAGATTATTTATATACTTAAATTGTAAAACAACGCTCGTTGAAACTTTCAAAGAAGTTTTCCCATGTGAGTTTGAGTATTATGGTAATCGAGCGTTAGGCTTACCTCTTGACTTAGTGAGGTTTCCATTAGAACTAGAGTCGTGTTTTGTCATGGCCATGCGGTATCATCAAATTAAAGATAAGCCTCTCTTGGGCTACGGTCGCTAAGTTGTGGTCTCAATTTATTGATTAATAGAGAACCAAATTGTTATGGAATTGGAATAGCTTCAAGAAAATGAACATAATTGAAATAAAGCGAATGACTTGGATGAAAAGAGCAGCTCTAATTTTTCTTATTACAGTATCTAGTTATTTCCCCAGCGCTTATTCAGGCGAGGTCTATAAATGGATCGACGCTGATGGAAAAGCCCACTTTAGCGATACCAAGCCAAATTCTGATACATCTAAACCTTTGAAGCTAAGAGTTAATTCTGTAAGTCGAGCTGATTATTCTACGTCTGATGGAGCGGGTAGAGGTCAAGTCGTCATGTATTCCACTTCTTGGTGTGGTTATTGTAAGAAAGCACGAGCGTATTTTAAGGAAAATGACATCGCTTATACGGACTATGATATTGAAGCAGATCGGTTTGCGAAAATTAATTATGATCGTCTCGGTGGCCGAGGAGTCCCACTGATTTTGGTTGGGGACAAACAGATGAGAGGGTTTAGTATTGCTTCTTTTGAAAGAATGGT
>CAJQNY010000049.1 GCA_905479805.1 uncultured Arenicella sp. | reverse complement strand
TTGTGCACCGGAGATAATGTATTCCAATGGCTCGCCGTTAGCACCAACAACATCGCTAATCGTATACCCTATTTCGTTATCCGTATAAAATTGGTTGCGTCTTAGTTCGGCCATGCTAATCCGCGCAGGCTTACCGTCTTTAGGGAGTTCAGTCTTTGGTCCACGACGGCCAATCCCACCAAACGCTGTTGCCGTTTCAGCAGTTGAATCGGGTCTAAACCTGTTTTGTTCTAACTGGATCCAAAGATACTTTAAGCGGTAAGCCTGCGCGGATTAGCATGGCCGAACTAAGACGCAACCAATTTTATACGGATAACGAAATAGGGTATACGATTAGCGATGTTGTTGGTGCTAACGGCGAGCCATTGGAATACATTATCTCCGGTGCACAAATGCGGTTAGATTTACCCGTAGCCTTGGAAAGCGGGGAGTCCTTTGAATATAGCCTTAACTATGCCTACAACATCTTAGAAGAGAATGCCGTCGCAGCCCGTTCAGGCTACGAGCATTTCCCGGATGACGTGCGCAAAGGTGGTAATGATATTTTCCTGCTTGCTCAATGGTTTCCACGCGTAGCCAGTTACTCAGACTATGAGGCTTGGCACAACAAAGAATTTTTAGGCCGCGGTGAGTTCACGCTGGAGTTCGGCAACTATGATGTCAATATCACAGTTCCCTATGATCATATAGTCGCATCAACTGGCGAGTTGCAAAACCCTGATGAAGCACTCACATCCGTACAGCGCCAACGCCTGAAAAAAGCCGAAGATGCCAAGCGACCTGTGTTTATTGTTACCGCCGGTGAGGCTCTGGCCAATGAACGGGATGGTACTAACAAATCGAAGACTTGGAACTTTAAAGCTGAGAATGTGCGTGATTTCGCCTGGGCATCATCTCGTAAATTCATGTGGGATGCCAAGGGTCACCATCAGAAGGACAGTGAACAACCTTTGGTTATGGCGATGTCTTATTACCCAAAGGAAGGCGGTGATTTATGGAAGAAGTATTCCACTGAATCTGTGATCCACGCCATGGATGTTTACTCACGCTTCACCTTTGATTACCCCTATCCGGTATCAATCAGCGTTAATGGCCCTGTCGGTGGTATGGAATACCCAATGATCACCTTCAATGGGCCGCGAACGAACTGGCACGAAGACGGCTCACGAACCTACCCTTTATCTGAGAAGAGGTTTCTACTGGGCGTCGTTATCCATGAAGTCGGCCACAATTATTTCCCGATGATCGTCAACTCTGATGAGCGCCAGTGGACTTGGATGGACGAAGGTTTAAATAGCTTTTTAGACGGCATCGCAGGCCGTGAGTGGGACCCAAAAATTCCATGGGGTGTTGAGCCCAACGACGTCATCAACTACATGAAATCAGATGTGCAAGTGCCGGTAATGACGCAGTCTGATAGCGTACTCAAACTAGGTCCGAATGCTTACACTAAACCTGCTGTTGCGCTTAATATATTGCGCGAGACAATCCTAGGCCGTGAACTCTTCGACTTTGCGTTTAAAGAGTACTCTGAGCGATGGATGAACAAACGCCCCACGCCGGCCGACTTTTTTCGCACCATGGAAGAAGCCTCTGGTGTGGACTTAGATTGGTTTTGGCAAGGTTGGTTCTATACCACCGACCACGTCGACATTTCTGTTGATAAGGTTTACAAGCTTCGCTTGGACACGCTTGATCCAGACGTTGACTTTAAACGTCGTCGTCAAGAGAACGCTGATAAACCGGGATCTATCTTTGACCAACGCAATCGCACCGAGGGCAAGAAACTTTGGGTTGACCTAAACAAAGATGTGAGTGACTTTTATGATCGGAACGATCACTTCACTGCAACAAATAAGGAGCGTAATAAGTACCGTCAAATGCTCGAGGACCTAGATCCACGAGAGCGCGCAGCGTTTGAGCGAGCCGTTAAAGAAGATAAAAACTACTACGTTCTTAATTTTAGCAATGTTGGTGGTTTAGTGATGCCAATCATCTTAGACCTAAATTTCAAAAACGGTAAAACTGAAACGCACTATATTCCCGCAGAAATTTGGCGTCGTTCACCAAGCAAAGTTAGCAAGATGATAATCACCGATAAGGGTCAAGAATTAGTCTCAGTTGAAGTGGACCCACGATGGGAAACAGCCGACGTTGATGTCGAAAACAACAACTATCCGCGCCTGATAATCCCAACTCGAATCGAAGCGTTCAAGAAGAAAGATAAAGCTGAGGATAAGAAGCACCCTGAAAACCGTGACATCATGCATGATTCAAAAACCGAGCGGGAAGCGCCGAAGAAAAAAGTGCGCAAGAAGTGATTCTTAGGCTTAAAAATCTAATAGTTGTGGGCCTATGGCTTTTGGCCACACACACTGCTGTGCAAGCCCATCAACAAAAAGAGGCTTATATAACGCTGTTGTTTAACGAACGTAGCTCGCTTATCGAAGTGAGTCATCGATTTTCATTGCACGATGTGCAGCATGGCCTGAAGTCACTATTGGGCATTCAAGAAGACCTTGCTACAAACTCAGTAGCGCAAGGTCAGCTGGTTAAATACATTGAAGAGAGCTTTGTCTTAACTGACGACTCTCAGAATGTTCTTAAGTTTAACCTCGTAGGCCATGAAGTTGATGGCAAATATTTTTGGGTTTATCAGGAACGACCTATTCCCGATACTGCTTCTGTTACGGTAAAGGACACTGCCTTATTTGAAACATGGCCGTCACAGATCAACTACATAAATATCGAAAAATCTGCATGGGTACGATCTGCTAGATTGAACAAGGAAACGCCTAGCAAAACGATCTCTCTCATTGATTAATTTAAAGCACAACTAAATAGCGCCATGATTCGCATATTTGATAAAACCAAACATCTTGCGGCGGTTGTGCTTGTGATCACACTGTTAGTCATGGACAATGCGCAAGCTGAAAACAACACTAAGAATTTCATGAACGATAAAACAATCAATTTAGTCCACCCAAGATCAGCCTCTACCGAGTCGGCAAGCCACGCCATCATTTGGCTGCATGGCCTGGGTGCAACCGCTGATGATTTTCCGCCCATCGTTCCAGAGCTAGGGCTAAATACACAACGCGCTATTAGATTTGTTTTCCCACAAGCTCCCAATCGACCGATCACCATAAACGGTGGCATGATGATGCCGGGTTGGTATGACATTAAGGGCGTGGATATAGCTGACAAACAAGATAATGTCGGCATGAGTGAATCACAAGCTACGGTTGATCAGATTCTGTCCGATTTAATTAATGAAGGAATTCCCAGCGAAAACATTATCCTTGCCGGATTCTCTCAAGGTGGCGCGGTGGTTTATCACACGGGCCTGCGCAGCAAACATAAGCTTGGCGGCATTCTAGCCATGTCTACCTATCTCGCTTTTGCTGATGCAGTGGATGCAGAAAGATCCGCACACAACCAAGAAATGCCTATTTTTGCCTCGCATGGAACCGTCGACCCCGTTGTGCCCATTCAGTTAGGGAAAATGAGTGCCAGTAAATTGGAGGAACTTGGATACACCGTTAAGTGGAAAGATTATCCAATGGAACACCAAGTGTCCATGGAGCAGATCAAAGATATCGGCGAATGGATCAATAAAGTCTTTGACTAAGAATTCGAGCAACCCGCACGCTTGTAATTGCTATAATCAACATTAGCTTTAACAGCTGTAACAGGAAACACTCAAAGAGGTCACTCATGAATCTTGATAACCTACCCCAGGATAAGCCGCTCCCGCTAAACCGCGCATTTAGGCACTTAATTGTTTTTCAAATTAAACTCTTTGTCGATGCCTTCAGGGATTTGATATTTAGCCCTATCAGTCTGTTTGCTTTTGCTGCAGATGCTTTGATGAGGCCACCTGTAAAAGACAGTTTATCCTATAAACTCATGGTGTCAGGTCGGCAGTCGGACCGCATGATCAATCTGTTCGATGAGTATACCAAGTCCGGTGATTTTACGATCGACACGACAGTCGCTGAAGTAGAATCAGCCATTCAACGCGAAATCAAAAAGCATAAGTAGGAATAGATTAATCCTATTTATAAGTAGGCCGGTTAAACTAGGCTAGAAAGTTGATAAGCCGGCGCTCAAACATGGTCTGTTGTTGAACCGTCAATGCATGACCTGCATCGGCAATAACACACAACTGAGCATTCGGTATTTCCTCGATGAGCAAATCGGCTTCCACCACATAATGAGTATCTCGCTCACCGACCATCACTAAGGTTGGTGCCGAAACATCCGATAACTGATCGACGATAGATTCCCGTTCTATTGTTACCTTAAAGCACCCCAAGAATCCTTGCTTAGTCGCCTTCGCGATCACATGCCGCATTTTTTTCACGATCTCTACCTTCTTTAGCGTCCCTTCAAACATTGGGCCGGAAAAATAGAACTCATAGGCTTCTGACAAACTGGTTTGTTTAACGGCTTCTCCAACTAGCTGTGCGCGCTCAATAATCTTGTCAGGCAACTTGGATGCCATGGCAGAGACTAACACTAACTTAATAACTCTCTCCGGTGATTCAATCGCAAAATTCAATGCTGCAATGGCACCCATTGAAAATCCCAACACATTTGCTCGATCAATATTTAGCTGATCCAAGACAGAGCGAAGATCCTGGGCAAAAGCAGAGGGTGTATATGACTTTTCTGAGGCTGGGTGATCAGAATCACCCGCACCCCGTTGATCAAAAGTGATCAGGGTAAAATGCTCAGACAATAACGCCCTGTGATCATCCCACAGGCTTCTATCCCAACCCATTGCATGGCCACATATTAGCGGCGGTCCATCCCCAGACACCTCGTAGGCGATGTTGACGCCATTGGCGCTCGCTATGCCGTGCTTACTCTTAGAGCTACCAATTGATTCAGACATCGATTCTTAGATTACGCTTCGTACGCGAAGGGATCATCAATTGAATGAGATGGCTCGGTAAACCACCTTGGCCCACTTTCTGTCATATAGAAATGATCCTCTAAACGAATACCGAACTCGCCGAAAATACAAATCATTGGTTCATTGCTAAAACACATACCAACATCTAACGGTGTTTGATCACTGGACACTAGGTAGGGCCACTCATGAATGTCTAAGCCAATTCCATGCCCCGTCCGATGCGGGAGACCGGGCGTTTCGTAGCCAGGCCCAAAACCTTCACCCACTAGATAAGCGCGAGCGGCAATATCCACTACTGCACAAGGCTCGCCTAGTTTAGCCGCATCAAAGCCAGCCGCCTGACTGGCCTTTTCGGTATTCCACACTTCGCGTTGCCGGTCGCTTGGCTCGCCAAATACATAGCTACGGGTAATATCTGAATTGTAGCCCTCTAACTGACAACCAGTATCGATCAACACCATGTCATTCAGCTCAAGATTCTTAGCTTGCTTTACGCCGTGCGGATACGCGCTGTCTCCGCCAAACAATACAATGCAAAAATACGAGCCACGACTAGCACCCACTGCCCGATGTGCTTGATCAATAAACTCAGTAACCTCAGCCGTAGAAATGCCTTCACGCAAAATCTTCGCAGCACTTTTATGCACTTCCATTGTCATGTCCTTGGCTCGCTGCAATAACGCTAATTCAGCCTCCGACTTACAACTACGACAACCAGCGGTAACCGGTTTCGCATTAATATAACTATGTTTAGGGTTTGCCTGTGCTAACCCGTCGGTAATAAAAAATGCACAGGATTCATCTAGACCGACAACCGCCTGTTCTAACCCTAGCTTTGAGAGCATTGCACCGAACAACTCATACGGACTTTCATGTTCCTGCCACCCCGATATTTCACCTTTAATACGCATGAAGCCATCTAAGGTATTAATCTCGAAGAAGGGCGCAATATAATGAAGCGTGCCATCAGCGAGCAATACCGCTCCCACCATACGTTCACTCGCACCCCATCGAGTTCCCGTAAAATAGTAAAGGTTGGTACCGGCATTTAGATAGACCGCATCTATATTATTGTCCTTCATTAGCTGCGTGGCACGGTCGATTCTAAGTGCGAATTCGGCATCGTCGATTGGCTCTATGCCGCTAGTCATATCGCTCAGCCGAGCTAGTTCTATTTCCGCGGTACTACCGCCTACTCCAATAGTCATAATTTTCTCTACCATTAATAAAAAGTCGTCACTTAAAGTTGTTATTCCAAAAACAAGGTTGATCGGTATTGTTGATTCTACAAATGTAAATTCAATCGGTCTAATCCAGCCGCTAAATCTTCGATTAGATCTTCAGTATCTTCCAAGCCGATATGCAGCCGAATTAGTGGCCCTGCCGCTTCCCACGGCACGGTCGTTCGGCGGCCAGGCATATTGGTCGCGGCAAGTATCAAACTCTCATAACCGCCCCAGGAAAAACCCATTTTGAAATATCGCATATCGTCTAACATTGCGGCGACAGATCTGTCGTCACCACGATTTAACACAAATGAGAACAGGCCGTTGCCCCCTGAAAAATCTCGCTTAAAAAATTCGTACCCTGGGCAAGTGGAAAACGCAGGATGCCGAATATGGTCTACTTCTTCACGTTGCTCCAACCACTCTGCTACAGCTAAAGCGCTTTGTTCATGTTGTTTGAGCCTAACGCCTAGAGTGCGTAATCCTCGCAAGCCTGTGTAGAGATCATCAACAGAAGTACATAGGCCTAGTTCGTAACTATGATGGTTCAAAGTAGGCCATGCTTTTTCATTCGCACAGGCGATACCCAGCATCACATCTGAATGGCCATTGATATATTTTGTTGCCGATTGCACTGACACATCGACACCAAAATCCAGCGGCCTGAAATTAAGCGGTGTGGCATAGGTGTTATCAATAATAGTCGTTATGCCATGTTGTTTTGCCACGCTAACAATCGCAGGCACATCTTGAACCTCCATACTCAAACTACACGGCGATTCCATGAAAATCACTTTAGTATTGTCTTTGACCATACCCGATATTTGTTTGCCCAGCATGGGGTCGTAGTAATCTGTTTTTACGCCAAATCGCGCTAGCGTTTTCGAACAAAATTTACGTGTGGGCTCGTAAACCGAATCAGGCATTAGCAGGTGATCACCCGCGGCAAGAAATGACATCAATGATGCGGTGATCGCGGAAGTACCGCATGGATAGGCATAGCAACCAGCGGCTCCATCCAATTCTGCCATCGCTTTACAAAACGCAAAAGTGGTCGAAGTTCCGCGGCGGCCATAATACTCCACACCCTTATGTCCCAGCTTCGGGGATTCCTCCATTTCAGCCATGGTATCGAAAACAATAGTGGAGGCACGAACCAGACTAGGGTTAACCGCTTTCCCAGTCCACTTTTTATCTCTGCCCAGCTCAACTAATTCGGTATCTTTTTTCATTTTTCTATGACGGCCTTAACCGGGAACAATCTTTTATAAGGCCTTCATCTGTGCGTCCATCATTTCGATTAACTGCTCTCGTGAAAAGCTATAAGGCTGGTCTTGATTCAGTTGTAACATCTCAGTCATGACTTGACGCAATGTGTAATCAGCTTGGCCTGCGTGTGGCACCACCATATACCTTCGTTTTGGCTTGTCTGAAAATAAGGCGTGCATTACTGCCTCGGCCACTTCTTTTGGGTCTTTAGACTGCGCTGCATTTGCCATACCAGCTTTCATTCTGGTTAGCTCGTCAACATAAGCCGAGTCTTCACCCCAATAGCCTTTTTTCTCCAAGCGCTTAATGTAACTTTCGCCAATCTTAGATGCATAGTTGCCGGGTTCAATCACACTTACCTGAACATCAAAACGCTCCATCTCTTTTGCCAAGGAATCGGTAAAGGCTTCTACGGCATGTTTGCTCATGCTGTAATGCCCAAACATACTGCCGGACAGAATTCCTGATATTGAGCCGGTTGTGGTAATACGACCCTTGCTCTCAATAATCATCGGCGCAAACGCCTGAGTAACGCGGAACGGCCCCAACACATTCACGTTCATTTGCCACTCCAGTTCTTCAACTGGCACCTCAATGAGTGGACCAATCACAGCAATGCCCGCATTATTGACTAAGGCATCTAAGCCACGTCCTTTGTCCGCTATCTTTTTTACCGCGGCATTTATTTGCTCTTGATCGGTCACATCCAGTTTCACTGACTCGACATTCTCCATCGCCTCTAAACGCTTTAGGTCATCATCTTTGCGCGCACCGGCGTAGACTATGTAACCATTCTCAGCCAAAACCTCTGTGATTTTGAGCCCAATTCCTGAACTTGCACCGGTAACCAGTACCGTTTTCGGAGTTTCTTTTGCTTCACTGGCAAAGCTTACGATGGCAAACGTCGATGCCAGAATAAAAACCGCAATTAGAGTAATTTTCTTCATATAAACACCTTTGTGGGCTTCGATTAAGTGGAGCACAATCCTAACACTCTATGCGAGTTCGCACTATCGCCTTAACCCTTAGTCATGTCGGGTTTTCTAAGATGCTGTCGGCTCTCATATTAAGCTGTCGCGTGGGAGATTCTGAAATTTGGCCAGAAATGATAGACTAAAAGAAAATACCTAGAATTTTAAGGAGACCCCATGCATACACCTGTTGCAGAAGCCAATTTTGCCAATACTTTGCTACGCAGAGTTCAGACCAATCCCGAACGAAGCGCATTAGTTTTTGAAGGAGAAACTCAAACTTATGGAGAGTTTGGAGATCGAATAAAGCGACAGG
>CAJQNY010000048.1 GCA_905479805.1 uncultured Arenicella sp. | reverse complement strand
TGGTCCTTATTAAAAGTTGAGGAGACTCACCCACAGACTATCAAGAGTGATTCGAGTGAGCCACGACCGAAGCTGACGTGGACTCCAGAGTTACGCAAAATCCTGTTTGTGGTTTTTCTTTCAGCCTTTGCGAGTGCGTTGATAGAGCCCATCTATTTACTCTTCCTAAAGAACAAGTTTGATCTAAATGTAGTCACCCTCGCCTTGGCGTTTCTACCTTCGGGTTTGGTCTACGCGATATTGCCTAAGTACTCTGGGCAGTGGTCGGATAAATGGGGTAGGGCGCCGATTATAGCAATAGGGGTTACCTTCGCGGGCTTGGTGTCAATATCGTTGCCGTTTTTCCCCAGTATTATATTGGTGGCCATGGCTTATATTTTCTTTTCTATGGGATGGGCGATGGCCAGTCCTGCGCAAGATGCCTTAGTGGCTGATATGGCTCCTGAAACATTGCGAGGCACCATAATTGGAACTAAGGAAGCGGCGGCTGGTGTAGGAGCCGCCTGTGGGCCTATGGTTGGCGGTTTGATCTACGATAATTGGGCGCACGAAGCGGCCTTTGTGGTTAACGGAATCTTATTGCTCTTTGCTGCTGGACTTGCGTATTGGTGGTTTGCTGAGTATCAAGCCTGAGTAGTCTGTGAAGCATAGATGAATCGATGGTGATTTCATACCCAGATATTTTGAGTCAGGTTCAGGTGAATGCTCAAAACCATGTCTTGGGTTTAACGTAATCGTTGTTATGTAAATGAGCTATGTAGGGAATTTTTTGCGCCGAGGGCTAGAGAGCAATACTTTTTCATAAATTTTTAAAGCGAAACTTGAGCCTTAGGGTAGAGCTAATTCAGGCAACAATTTAGCTATACAAACATTTAACTGCAACAGGGAAAAAAATCATAAACAAAGGTTAAATGATTTGATAATACGTATCATAGCGATAGTGATTGAGTGATCATCTAAAACTCTTCAGTAAAGAAACAGTAGGGTTGGCGATGAGTCTTCATAGTGGGATGCAAAGTTTAATACGAGCTATTGTGGCAGTGATTGCTTTTCAAATGGTTATCTCAGTAGCCCTGGCACAAATTTCTGGTAGTTCTTGCTTAGGAGCCAATGGGGGTACTGTTTGTACAGCGGGTGATTTGCAGGTCTCTGGCGTCACCGTAACGGAAATCATTGATGGCTGCGTGAATCTTTCAGATACGGCTGTTGTAAACCTTACAGCAACTCTATTGTCGGGATCCTCGCAACGATATGATGTGGGCATCTGGATCAATGAAGATGGGACGTCAGCACTAACTGGTGGGCAGTGTTTTCGAGACTGGCTGCCAGTCGCAGATGGCTATGCTGAGGAGGAAGGCACCAGAGCAGATAGTTGTGGAACAGTACTGAACAACACCAGCGTTACCAGAGATATGTTTTCGGTGACTCTGCCATGTGCTGATTTGGATGGCGATACTTTCGGAGAAGTGTCTACCTGCTTATCCTGGAAGAACACCTCGAAAAACGATTGTCCTGATATAAGTGGCGCTGTTCCTGGCACTGGCAGTAAGTGCCAATGCGGAATCGCCGATATCGATGGTTTGCCAATTCCCAACTTAAGCATAACAAAATCATGTACGCCTGATGAGGTATCGCCAGGTGGTTTGATCTCATGCACCATAACAATCTCCAATGCTATTGGCGCTGGTACTGCGGTCAACGTTCATTTTGAAGACGATTATCCTCAATCTTATGGAAGCGTTAGCACTTTGATGACAACACAGGGCTCGGCGTCGGATGACGGTGACATAATCGACATCCAAACCGGTGATATTCCAGCAGGCGCTACCATAGATGTTACCTATGATTTTTTGGTTAACAGCACCGCCGACCTGCCTGAAGGTTCAAGTGCTGACACGTTTACGAATATTGTTGAAACCTTTTATACTAATACGAATGGGGTTGTCACTAATCAGAATTTGAGCGCTACCGATGATACTACAGTGCCAGTAAGCATATCGTTTGTCATGGCGGAACTACGTGCTAACGATGAACAAGCCGTTATCTGGCAAACTCAGACTGAGGCTGGGAATCTTGGTTTTAATATACTCGTAGCTGACAGAAACGGTGAGGCCTTACAACAGCTTAATCCCGAGCTCATCCCGAGCAAATCGATCAATAGCGTCATCACGCAAGATTACGAATTCCCAACTTCCTTCGATCTTTCTCAGAGTGAGTTTTATATTCAGGATGTGGACGTATATGGGAATCTAACCAACAATGGGCCATATCAGTTTTACGGCAAACATGGCAAGAAGGTTGCTAAAAGACCGCTTGTTCAATGGGCAGAGATTCGTCAGGATTCGTCTACCTTGCATGACGGCCGAGTAAGCAAAAATAAGAGAAAAAATTCGAAGAACAAGCACGACAATAGTCTGCCGGTAACGATGTTGATCGAAGTAAAAGACTTAGGTGTTCAACGTGTTTATTTTGACGCGCTTAGGGCTGCAGGTTTGACTGAATTGGACAACAAAACCAAACATTTAAGTTTAAGTGATCATGGCGTTACGGTACCTTTCTGGTTAGGCGAATCGGTAAATGGCCAATATATTGAGTTTCTAGGAGAGTCATCAAATACACTTTACGCTGATTCAAATTTTTATGAGTTAACGCTGGGGAAAGGAAGCTACATCAAGAAAACTAAATCCAGCACTGGCCCCTCGGAGCAACGTGCTGCCTATCGAAAGGTGATTCAGAAAGGAAGTGATAAGAATTATAGTTCCTTGTTGGAGGGTATTGACCCTTGGTATGATGCTAAAGTATTTGCAATCAATGGCCCAACGACGAAAGCTTACTCATTTGAAACACCAGACCTTGTGGCTTCGGGCGAGAATGCAACGGCAGTCGTCACTGCGAATCTTGCAGGGAGTATTGATTTTCCTGAGGCAAATGATCATCACGTCGAAATTTTACTTAATGATAGAGTAATAGCAGACAGTGTTTTTGACGGATTAACGCGCGAAACTATCAAAGTCGGAGTCCCTCACTCTTATTTGGTGCAGTCGGGAGCAAACATCATAAGTATTAGAGTTACAGGGGACACGCCGCGTCAGATCGATCTAATACTGATAGACAGTGTGTCTTTAGAGTATAACGCGGATATTGTAGGAATTACTCAAGCAAGAGTTGCCGCTGATAACAATTCAATAACCAGTGTCGAAGAACTGCATGTATATCTGGAATCAAACAATGGAGAGGTTCTCAAACTTGAAGCAGAACAAACAAGGAATGGGAACTTTTCGTACAGAGTTAAGAGCAATAATTATGACGGACAGACTTTACATATAGCAAAGACTAGCAATCTGTATTTCCCGGATGTTTTCGTGTTGGAAGCTGAAAAGAAAGCGAGTAGCAGCGCGAATCACCTAGTCATTACTCATCCCGATTTTATGGGAGATGATCTTAATAACTATCTTTCAAGTCGTAGCGAGAAGGTGCGAGGTGATTTTGATGTAATAGACGTATTCGACATCTATTATCAATATTCTGACCATCAACGAAGCCCAGAAGCTATACGCGAATTCATTCGCCAAAGTTCCGCTTTTGGCCAGTTAAAATCTATAATGATCGTTGGCGCCGATAGCTTTGATTATAAGAATAACCTAGAACTAGGATCGTTGAGTTTTGTTCCTACGTTTTACGCTCGTACGTCTCCGGTTGTATCTCAATCACCAACCGATGCTTTACTAGCGGACATCAACGGGGATTATCTTGCAGATTACCCCATCGGGCGCCTGCCAGTTAGGAATATTGGCGAGTTGCAATCACTGATGAGCAAAATGACTACCTTAAGAAACCGCAGTGATGAAAATTCGGCGCTTCTGATTAGCGATAAAGACGATGACGTGAATGAGATCACTTTTAGTCAAGATAACGAACAGTTCGCAGGAGTATTGAGTAGTAGGGGATGGTCAACTAACACCATTGATCTGGGTGGAGAGAACGGTTTGAATTCAGCCGATGCTAAACAGGCTATATTGGATAGCATCAATGGTTCCACCACCCCTAAACTCGTCGTGTATAACGGTCATTCAAGTATGACGACGTGGTCGTCCAGTGGCTTATTCAGCTATGACGATGCAATAGCACTTACCAATGATGATAAGCCCTTCATTTCACTGCAGTGGGGTTGTTGGAATAGCTATTATGTTGCACCGGGACGAAGAACTTTGGCAGATGCCTTGTTAAATTTGCAATCTGGTGCCGCGGCAGTGCTCGGGATGAGCACCTTGAGTCAGGTAAAAGATCAAACTCGCTTTTCCAAAATATTGCACGATGTTATGACCATGCCCAACTATAACTTAGGAGAGGCATTAACAATTGCAAAGCAACAGTTCTCAAGACGATATCCAAATCGTCTCAATGTTATTCTTGGAATGAACCTACTGGGCGACCCTACATTAGAATTTTAGGAACGATAAAGTTTAATGTAGTGGGGAAGATCTAACCGACCCCAGTAACCTGTCATGGAACCAACTCTTTGATCCTTCAAGATCGCCAGCAGTCGAACTATAGCGAAAGTTGGCTGTAATGTTCAGAGTCCTAAACAAATTGTAGTCTGTCTAGCTCAGAAATGGACAGAGTAAGCAAAAGGCTCTCACGGCTGCATTTGCATATGTGTTGAATTAATGCGCGTTGGAGAGCGGTTTTGTAACTGTCCGCAAGTGTTCCTTACCTGATTAACTAATTTAGAGATTAGCGCGATATTCTTTGATCACTTTCTGTAGTTTTGTAGGTCGATAACTTTCATCGTTTTCAGTAATTTTATAGGCCTGGTTAATCATTGCTTTGAGTGCAGGATCGTTAGGCAGGCTAAAACTGAGTGCGTCCATCGCCATTACCGCTTGTTCAGCTGCGATGTAATCACCGTATTCGCCTCGCACGCCAAGATACATCACCTCTTTGAGCATTTGTTGTACCTGTTCTTGGCTGAGAGACGTCTCTGCAAAGGCTGTGCTTGCTTCTATCGCTAGCAATTGCAATTGTCTAGCTGAGCCAACGACTGCAGCAACAGAGTCTTGTGCGGCGTTCTGTAGCGCTTTTCTGGTATTAAGGATTTTGGCTTGTAGTTTGGCATCTACGGCACCGGTGAGTGCGCCAAGCAAAATGAAACTACTGTCATTCAGGCTAATCGTGCCGGGCTCCTGTGTAACCGAGCTGGCATTCTTGCGCCAATCTGGATTAGCCAAAGATTGGTGACAGGAATGACAATCATAGAGCGCTATTTCAGGGTGGCCTTGCGGATTATTAATCAGCTTACCGGAGAGATTTTCGGCAACGGTTCGCGCATGAATCGCTGTTCCAACAAGTAAACGACTGAGGTGATCATCTCGATTTTTACGTGATAAATAATCCTCATCAACATCGTAGTGTTCAGGCTGTCGGTTTGAAAATGTGTCCAATTCAAATGACAGTCTTGGGTGGCCCGCTCCCATGATTCGATGTGTTGCGAACTTGTTGTCGTTGCCAACGTGGCAGGAGGCACATAACTCGGCCCGCTTATGTAACGGCGCTGTGGGATACATGCCATCGTTTAAGTTGCGTTGTTGGTCATAGGGTTTGATAGTATGCGTGCCAATCCATTTTTGTGATCCACCATGACAGGCTTCACACCCCACGCCATCGCTCATATG
>CAJQNY010000047.1 GCA_905479805.1 uncultured Arenicella sp. | reverse complement strand
AATAGCCCGCGTAAGCTGCCTACATCGGTGAGCATTTCACGTGCGAGATCAAGCGCCGTCTTTCCGGCAACACCCGTTCTGATAAAGATCGCCAGAACCTCTGCGTCACTCAATGCACCCACCCCCTTTGCTAATAGTTTTTCGCGTGGTTGCTCGCACGCTGGCCATGACTTTATGCCCTTCGGGCCTAATGACTGGGCGAGTTCGCCGTCCATTGTTAACGATGGTGATGGTTTTGGCATGATCCTTATGCTCCTGTTGTTATTATCTGCAACTGTTGTTATTTGCGGCGATGTTGCTACTACCGCTGACGTAATCGTTCCAGTATCTCTATTTGATATCTATCGATTGAAACCGAATATCCACTCCTTGGGCACTTCTTGACCTAGACAGTAACTTAATTACAAGCACAATTCAAAATGTGTTGTAAATATTTTGTGACATATTACTCAATAATCGGGGATAATCTCTCGGTAACTCAGGTCTAAATGGTATCGATGATTCGACCCTCAATGAAAAACAACTATGACTAAACGTTTGAACAATAAACGCGTACTACTAGGCGTAAGTGCCGGTATTGCTGCCTATAAAACTCCTGACCTAGTTCGTAAGCTTGCCGCACAAGGAGCTGAAGTTCGCGTCGTCATGTCAAAAAACTCCGAGCAGTTTGTAACTCCGCTCGCATTGCAGGCGGTTAGCGGCCACGAAGTACATCATTACGCCATGACAGCGGATAGTGAATCAGGCATGGGACATATCGATTTGGCTAGATGGGCAGACATTGTGTTGATTGCGCCTGGGACCGCCAATATGATCGCGCGCCTGGTAATCGGCAGTGCCGATGAGTTATTAACCACAGTCTGTGTGGCCACTGAGGCTCCGATAGCCATAGCACCAGCCATGAATCAACAAATGTGGCAAAACGCCGCCACTAATGAAAATATGCAAACGCTACGAGACCGTGGCTTACTAGTTCTCGGCCCAGATTCAGGGGAACAAGCCTGCGGCGAAGTTGGCCCTGGTAGGATGTTACAACCTGAGGAGATTGCCAGCCGATTAGGTGATCACTTCTTAAATGGTTCATTAAGTGGCCAGTCAGTAATGATCACCGCAGGCCCAACATGGGAGGCTTTAGACCCAGTACGCGGCATTACCAACCATAGCTCCGGCCTAATGGGCTACGCCATCGCACAAGCCGCGGCAGAAGCAGGCGCAAGTGTCACGCTAGTAAGCGGGCCAACCAATTTGAGCAAACCTGAACACTGCCAGGCTATTGATGTGGTCTCTGCTTTGGATATGCACGACGCTGTAATGTCTAGCATTGAGGAGCAAGACATTTTTATTGCCGTTGCGGCGGTAGCTGACTATCGCCCTAGCACCAATGCTGATAAAAAAATAAAAAAAGACAATGAAGAAATGACCATCAGTATGGTTAAAAACCCGGATATTTTGGCCGATGTAGCGGCATTAGCTAAGCGCCCATTCTGTGTTGGCTTTGCGGCTGAAACGAATGATGTCGTCGAATATGCCACCGCTAAACTGAGACGCAAAAATTTAGACCTGATAGCGGCTAACCACGTGGGTGGGTCAGAGACCGGCTTCGGCACAGCTGATAACGCTATTACGCTGATTAGCAAGAACTCTGTTCGTGAACTGCCAAAGGCGAATAAATACGCACTCGCTAGAGATCTTGTTGAAGCCATATCAAATGAAATGAAGAAATAGATAAAATAATTGAATATATTCAATCATTTAAACAATAAACTTAAATCAAAAAATCAGATGAAAAAATCAATCCAATTAAAAATATTAGACCCGCGTATCGGATCTGAATTCGCTGTGCCAGATTACGCTACCGAAGGCTCAGCTGGAATGGATTTACGCGCATGCGTTGACGAAACAACCACCATTTCTCCGGGGCAAACGATCTTAATTCCGACAGGATTATCCATTTTTGTTGCTGACCCCAGCCTTGCAGCAGTCCTTCTACCGCGCTCTGGCCTAGGCCACAAACACGGCATTGTGCTCGGCAACCTGACAGGCCTCATTGACTCTGATTACCAAGGCCCTTTAATGGTCTCTTTATGGAATCGTGGCGACACAGAATTTAGTGTCGAACCCGGGGATCGCATTGCCCAAATGGTATTTGTTCCAATCGTACAGGTTGAGTTCGATGTGGTTGAAGAATTTGATGAGAGCGCGCGGGCCGCAGGCGGCTTTGGGCATACTGGAGTCAAATAATCTTATTAAAGGCCCCTAGCCCCCTAGGGAGCCCAATTATTAAGCGTTATTGATCGTAAGCATGCCTATTATCCAGCTTATGGATTAACCACCTATTAAACTTTGCAGTAGTTTTTGCTATAATTTGCCTCGAATTCAGTACCTGAGCTTTAATTGGCGTGACATTACGCCAATCAAGGAAAGCACTCAGACTTAGGATTTAGTGGACACTTATCGTTATCTTTCAATCACTTAACATCGCCTCAGATGAACTCCTAGGCCTTGAAGAGAGTGCCCTTGCGCTACGATTGTCACTAACTTGTTTGCTTTGGCGGTCTTATTGGCAAGCTATAAAGACCAACTAGCTCAATAGAAGTCATTCCAGAATTAAAATTTTGGACCTAACGAATACGGCCGGCAATTGATAGGCTTGGCAATTGATAGGCTTGGTGATTGGTAGGCTTACTCAATCACTGTTACGTCTAAATTCTTATAAAGACTTTTTTGGGGTTTAAACAACTCTAGAGAAGCAAAATATTTGCCGGCAGAGCGCCTGCTACGATCTTCACCATTCTGATCTTAATGCAATCAGGGCATTGCACAGACGGTCTGCTATTGCTTGAAAGCACTGAATTAGAAGTAGCGAATTAATAGTACCGATTTTAAGTACATCACTATCTTGAAAAATGAGAAAGACGATAAAGAACGGTTTAACCGACTGCGTTTTTCATTTGAATTTGAATAACAGACATCCGAGGACACTATGTCAGATACCTTAACAATTAAAGACAATCGCACTGGTAAGGACTACGAGATTGATATCGTAGACGGCAATATCAGCGCCAAGGACCTTAGACAAATTAAAATCAATCAGGGCGACTTTGGCATGATGAGCTATGACCCTGGCTTCATGAATACCGCCAATTGCACAAGTCGAATTACTGACTTACATGGATCAGAAGGCATCTTAAGATACCGTGGATACCCCATTGAACAACTCGCTGAAAAAAGCACATTTTTAGATGTGGTGTATCTTTTATTCAACGGTGATTTGCCAAACCGTCAGGAATCAAGCGATTGGGAGGAGCGATTGACGCACCACACCATGATTCATGAAAAAACTAAGAGCTTCTTGAAAGGCTTCAACTATGACGCGCACCCTATGGGCGTATTCATAAGTACCGTTGCGGCACTTTCTACTTTCTACCCTGATGCCCGCAATGTAGATGATCCTGATGTTCGCCTACTCCAAGCCTGCCGACTTATCGGCAAGACTCCTACTATCGCCTCTTACGCCTACCGTAACAGCCGCGGCCTACCCTTTATCTACCCGGATAATGACTTAAGCTATACCGGTAACTTCTTAAACATGATGTACCGTATGGTCGAGCCACGTTATCAAGCCCATCCTGTGCTAGAGCGCGCGTTGGACATACTCTTCATATTGCACGCCGATCACGAACAAAACTGTTCAACCAGTGCGATGCGCAACATCGCTAGCTCTAAAGCCGATCCATTTGTTTCTGTAGCAGGCGCGGCAGCGGCTTTGTACGGCCCTTCTCACGGTGGCGCTAATGAAGCCGTGCTGAACATGCTGAAAGAAATTGGTACCAAAGATAAGGTTGCCGACTACATGAATCGCTGTAAAGACGGCGAATTACGCTTAATGGGTTTTGGACATCGAGTTTACAAAAACTATGATCCACGCGCTCGAATAGTCAAAAAAGTAGCCGAAGAAGTGTTTGAAGTGACGGGTCGAAACCCTTTGATTGATGTTGCTATGGAACTCGAGCGTATCGCCTTAGAAGATGATTATTTCGTGTCACGCAAGCTGTATCCCAATGTGGATTTTTACTCTGGTCTAATCTATGAAGCGATGGGCTTTCCGATGGAAGCGTTTACCGTGCTCTTCGCGATTCCGCGGACAGCAGGTTGGTTAGCGCAGTGGATGGAGCAAATGGAAGATCCTGAGTTTCGAATAGCGCGTCCGAGACAAAACTATCAAGGCCCGGGCGAACGCCATGTGCCGGATGACTATAAGAGCTAGTTTACGCTAGCGATTCTTTAGCGCTATTCAAAAAAGGCGGTTCTTTGGAACCGCCTTTTTTATTGCCACCTATTTATTCACTTAATGACGGTAATGACACTGATACATCAGTACACAGCTTGATTCCACAACGAATTACTTTAGGATTTTCTATCAGTAATGCAATTGAGCAATAAAATTTACAAATTAGTTCAATAATTAGCGCCTGAATTAGTTATTATCGCGAGTACAGTCAGGCCGCTTAATTGCTGGCCAAAGTAGATCAAAATATGGCGATACAGACTGTGTGAAAAGATCTATTCGCCAAGTATTAGGTAGACAATACAACCACGATGAGCAATCAATCAAACAACGATCCATCGAGCCTCCTAAATGGGCAAAATATCGCGTTTTTGGAAGATATTTTTGAACAATACCAGGAAGACCCAAATTCAGTACCCAGTGAATGGCAGCAGTACTTTCGAAGCCTGCCTGAACACTCCGAATACAGTAAAGTCGCTAACGACATTGGTGGCTCTGCAAGTCGAGTCCAACCACAAACTGCTAGCAATAATATCGGTTTGGATGCCGAAATGGCCACTAAGCAAGGGTCAGTCTCGAGATTGATCAGCACCTACCGTGCCATGGGGCACAAACGTGCAACCATTGACCCTATCAATGAAATGGAGCGACAAGACGCATCAGAACTTGAATTGGAATATCACGGTTTATCAAGTACAGATTTAGATACAGAATTTGATACTGGTCCGCTGCGTGCCCCAGATCGACTTCCGTTACGCGATATCGTTGCCCTATTGGAATATAATTACTGCAGCTCAATCGGTTTCGAGTATGGCCATATGGCCAGCGCCGAACAGCGTCGTTGGATTCGCACACAAATCGAGCGCCCCATTGATACCGAAATATTCAGCAAAGAACAAAAATTACACATCCTCGATCGCCTCACCGCTTCCGAAGGCATGGAGCGCTACCTCCACACTAAATATGTTGGCCAAAAGCGTTTCTCACTTGAAGGTGGCGAAAGCCTAATCCCCATGCTGGATTATCTAATCCAAGAAGGCGGTACCCAGGGGATAAAGGAGTTTGTGATTGGCATGGCACATCGAGGCCGCCTCAACGTATTGATCAACACCCTAGGCAAAGCCCCTGGGAATCTATTTTCGGAGTTTGAAGGCAAGCACGATGTGAATGAATTGTCTTCGAGTGGCGACGTTAAATATCATCAAGGTTTTTCATCTGACATTCAGACTAAGGGTGGCCCAGTTCATTTATCGTTGGCGTTTAACCCTTCACACCTAGAGATTGTTAGCCCAGTTGTAGAGGGCTCGGTACGTGCGCGCCAAGAGCGGCGAGACGATTCAATTGGCAAAACAGTGATGCCAATTTCAATACACGGTGATGCCGCATTTGCCGGTCAAGGCGTGGTCATGGAAACATTCCAAATGTCGGGCTGCCATGGATACCGAACCGGTGGCACCGTTCATATCGTTATTAACAATCAGATCGGCTTCACCACGAGCAACCCAAAAGACGCTCGCTCAACGCCCTATTGCACCGAGATAGCAAAAATGGTCGGCGCGCCGATCTTCCACATCAACGGGGATGATCCAGAAGCCGTTGTGTTTGCTATGAAGGTCGCGCTCGACTTCCGCATGAAATTTCACAAAGATGTTGTCATCGATCTTGTTTGTTACCGTCGGCACGGCCACAACGAATCCGACGAACCTTCGGTGACCCAGCCGATAATGTATAAAACCATTAAGGCATTACCTACTACTCGCCGTGTTTACGCTCAAAAATTAATTGATCAAGGTATCATGAGCGAAGCAGACGAAAAGAAAATGAGTGCCGACTATCGCGCAGCACTAGAAGCCGGAGATCGCGTTGTATCTGAGTTCGTCAGAGTTGAACAAGGCGACCATACGATCGATTGGTCACCCTATTCCAATATTCACTGGCGTAGTAAAGAGAAAACCAGCTTCAATGCTAAGCGCTTGGATTTCCTTGCAGAACGTTTAGTTACTATGCCTGATGACCTTAAATTGCACCCGCGCGCCAAAGCCATCATGAAAAACCGTGAGCTAATGCGCCAAGGTGACATGCCATTGGATTGGGGTATGGCTGAAAACCTCGCGTACGCAACCCTGCTCGATGAGAATTTTTCGGTGCGCCTTTCTGGCCAAGATGCTGGACGAGGAACGTTCTTCCATCGTCATGCAACACTGCACAACACGGATAACCGTGAAGTCTATGTACCATTGCGAAACATCAAGGACAAACAACCCAATTTTCTCGTTATCAATTCTTTATTATCTGAAGAGGCCGTGCTGGCATTTGAATATGGTTACTCCTGTTCTGACCCAAGCACTATGGTGATTTGGGAAGCGCAATTTGGTGACTTCGCAAATGGTGCACAGGTAGTTCTGGATCAATTCATCAGCAGCGGTGAAGCCAAATGGGGTCGCTTGAGCGGACTCACCATGTTCTTACCTCACGGCTATGAGGGCCAAGGCCCTGAGCATTCATCCGCTAGACTTGAGCGTTATTTGCAACTTTGCGCGCAACATAACATGCAGGTTTGTTATCCCAGCACACCAGCGCAGATGTTTCATATGATCCGTCGACAAATGGTGCGACCTTATCGAAAACCATTGATTGTGATGACGCCCAAAAGCCTACTTCGTCACAAGCTTTCGACATCAAGCCTCGAAGAACTGCACAGTGGTGCGTTCCAAACTGTGATTCCCGAAATTGACAAGCTCACCAACAAGAACGTGACTCGTGTGGTGTTTTGCACCGGTAAAGTCTACTTCGACTTACTCGAGCAACGGCGTGAGGAAAAACTGAAAGATATTGCAATTTGTCGAGTTGAGCAGCTCTACCCTTTCCCTCGTGAAGAGGTGGTTCAAGAGCTTAAGCGTTACAGCAACGCGACCGAAATTGTATGGTGCCAAGAAGAACCAAAAAATCAAGGCGCTTGGTATCAGATCATGCATCATATCCGCGCATGTATCGATGAGAAAAAGCACACTTTACTCTACGCCGGCAGAGAGCATTCAGCGTCTCCAGCAGCGGGCTATCTAGCCGTGCATCGCGAACAACAAAGTAAATTGGTCAATGATGCTTTATCGCATCTTGATGAACATGAAACATACAGTGTCGAAAAAACGCTACCCATGAAGGAGCTATAATCATGTCAGTTGAAGTTAAAGTCCCAGTCCTACCAGAATCAGTTGCCGAAGCCACCGTCGCCGCATGGCACAAAAAGGTAGGTGACGCCGTTAGCGTCGATGAGAATATCGTCGATATTGAAACCGAAAAAGTTGTCCTAGAAGTACCCAGCACCGTCGATGGTGTAATCAAAGTGATTAAATTTGAGGAAGGTGCAACGGTAGAAGAGCAAGTTGTTCTGGCAATCATTGAAGAAGGTGCTACCGCTACAGCTGCCCCTATTATTGAAGCCAGTAACCAAACCAGCAAAGAGGTTACCGCCCCCGAAGCCCAACAAGGCGATGATGCTGATAAATTAAGCCCTGCGGTGAGAAAGTTACTTAGCGAACACAAGCTTGATGCTAGTTCTGTCAAGGGAACAGGCAAGAACGGTCGCATCTTAAAAGAAGATGTTCTCAACGCTAAAAAAAATGCTGCAAGCGCCTCTCCAAAAGCGTCATCGGCTCAACCGAACAGCCCTGCACCGGTTAGCGGCGAAAGGTCTGAACGACGTGAGCCAATGTCAAGGCTCCGCTCTACTGTTGCGCGCCGTTTGAAAGAAGCACAAGACACTCAGGCAATGCTTACGACATTCAATGACGTCAATCTACAGAACGTGATAAATCTTCGAAAACAATACAAAGAAGCCTTTGAGAAAAAACATGGTTCACGGCTTGGCTTTATGTCGTTCTTTGTCAAAGCCGCTATTGAAGCATTGAAGCGTTTCCCAGCAGTTAACGCCTCTATCGATGGCAGCGACATTGTCTATCATGACTTTTATGACGTAGGAATTGCAGCTTCATCGCCGCGTGGTTTAGTGGTACCAGTGTTGCGTGATGTTGATCAAATGAGTTTTGCGCAAGTCGAGCAAAACATTGCCGAATACGGCGCCAAAGCGAAAAGCGGAAAGCTCACCATGGATGATCTGACCGGCGGAACCTTTACCGTTTCCAACGGCGGAGTATTTGGCTCCATGCTATCGACTCCTATCGTTAATCCTCCACAGAGTGCCATCCTGGGCATGCATCGCATCGAAGAACGTCCAATCGCAGAGAACGGCGAGGTTGTGATCAGACCAATGATGTATTTAGCACTCACTTACGATCATAGAATAATCGATGGTAAAGAATCCGTGCTTTTCTTACGCACGATAAAAGAATGCTTAGAAGATCCTGCGCGCTTATTGCTAGAGATCTGAATAACCCAATAATTGAAGTATAGGTAGATTAAATGTCGAATAAGTTTGATGTCATAGTTGTTGGCGCGGGCCCTGCTGGATACGTCGCAGCGATTCGTTGCGCACAACTCGGTTTTAACACAGCATGCGTCGATGACTGGCAAGATAAGGAAGGCAAACCGTCTCTCGGCGGGACCTGTCTAAACGTAGGCTGCATCCCGTCCAAGGCGTTACTGGATTCGTCTGAAAAAGTAGAACAGGCCAACCATGAGTTTGCGTCCCATGGTATCTCAACAGGTAAGATCAGCGTAGATATTGAGAAGATGATCGCTCGTAAAGATGACATCGTCAGCAACCTTACTAAGGGTATCGGCGGCCTATTCAAAGCTAATAAAATCACCTCGTTGCACGGTCGTGGCAAGCTGATTGCAAATAAGCAGATTGAAGTTACGAACGACAAAGGAACAGAGGTTTATAGCGCAGACAATATCATCCTAGCGGTCGGATCTGAACCTATCGCCATTCCGGTCGCAGAAGTTGACAATAATCTAATTGTGGATAATGCAGGAGCTCTAGATATCAATGCCGTGCCTAAAAAATTAGGCGTGATCGGCGCTGGAGTGATTGGACTGGAACTAGGAAGTGTTTGGAATCGACTCGGCTCTCAAGTAACAATACTTGAAGCTATAGACACTTTCTTACCGACTGTAGACAAACAACTAGCTCGAGAAGCACAACGCACATTCACTAAAACCCAAGGCTTGGATATCAAGCTTGGCGCTCGTGTCACCGGCAGCAAGACCAGCAAAAAATCAGTCAAGGTTAGTTATGCCGATAAGGATGGCGATCATACTGAGTCATTCGACAAATTGATTGTTGCGGTGGGACGTCGCCCCAAAACTAATGACATTGCTGACCCTGCGCTTGGCTTAAAACTGGACGAGCGAGGGCGAATTGATGTCGATGATAGCTGCCGCACTAGTATCGATGGCGTATGGGCTGTGGGTGACGCAGTAAAAGGCCCAATGCTTGCGCATAAAGGCTCAGAAGAAGGCGTCGCCGTAGCCGAAATGATCGCTGGGCAACACGCCCATATTAATCACGACACCGTGCCTTGGGTAATTTACACACATCCTGAAATTGCTTGGGTTGGCATTACCGAGGAACAGGCAAAAGAGCAAGGTATCAATTACAAAACAGGCTTCTTTCCTTTCGCCGCCAATGGACGCTCATTGGCGATGAATGAAAAAGGCGGCCGCGTAAAAATGATCGCAGATGCTGATACTGATCGGATACTCGGCGTCCACATATTGGGCCCCAGCGCATCAGAACTCATTTCGGAAGCCGTGCTCGCTATGGAATACTCTGCATCAACGGAAGACATAGCCAGAACAATTCACGGCCACCCTACTCTTTCTGAAGCCATGCACGAAGCCGCTCTTTCGGTAGATGGCCGTGCCCTTCACAAAGTAAACTAAGCCTCAAAAACGGCAACACAACAACAAGACATTGGACTTAATAAATATGAGCGCAGGTAAGACAGGCTTTCCACACGAAATATTCAAAGCGTACGATATAAGAGGCGTTGTTGACGTGGCTCTAAGCGAAGAAATCACCTTTGAGATTGGTAGAGCAGTTGGCTCGGAAGTGATCGACAAAGGCGGCAAGAGTATTGTCATAGGCAGAGATGGTCGATTATCTGGCCCGCGCCTCTCTCTCGCCTTAGCTAATGGCCTGCGAGCCAGCGGTGTAAATGTAGTTGATATTGGTTTAGCACCATCCCCTGTTGTTTATTACTCGAGTTATGCGTTAGATATACCTTCGTGCATCGCAATCACAGGCAGTCACAATCCACCCGATTACAACGGATTAAAGATGGTTGTGGATGGTGTCACGCTATCTGCCGAACGCATCCAAAGTTTAAAAAAGCGAATTCTAGAAAAAAATTACCATACAGGGGCTGGTGAGTACAAAACTCATCACGTCATTGACGACTATATTTCTAAGATCATCAATGACGTAAAACCAACTCGTTCGCTAAAAATTGTTATCGATTGCGGCAATGGTGTGGCAGGCGCAACCGCTCCGCAAGTTTTTAAACAACTAGGTTGCGAAGTAACTGAATTGTTTAGTGAGGTTGATGGCACCTTCCCCAACCATCACCCCGACCCAAGCCAGTTAGAAAACTTAACCGATCTTATCAATGAGGTCGAACAACAAAATGCCGATCTCGGTTTAGCTTTCGATGGTGATGGTGATCGCCTCGGTGTGGTAACAAGTAAAGGTGAAGTAATTTGGCCTGACCGTCAGATGATACTCTTCGCTCGCGATGTTTTGGAACGCAACCCCGGCGCTGAAATCATCTACGACGTAAAGTGCACCCGTAACCTACCTACCGAGATCGAAAAGGCCGGCGGTATAGCCACCATGTGGCGCACTGGGCACTCGTTCGTCAAGGCCAAATTAAAGGAAACAGGAGCACCCCTCGCTGGAGAAATGAGCGGTCATATTTTCTTCAAGGAACGATGGTTCGGGTTTGATGACGGTGTCTATGCCGGCGCAAGACTTATTGAATTATTAACCAAAAAATCGGAATCACCACAGGCCATTTTTGATGCACTGCCCAACTCGATCAACACCCCTGAATTACGCATGGAGTTTGCCGAGGGCGAACATTATACGTTCATGAATAAACTTCAAGAGTCTGCTAAGTTTGATAACGCAATTGTTAGCACAATCGATGGCTTACGGGTGGATTATGCTGATGGATTTGGCTTAGTTAGGCCGTCAAATACAACGCCCATCTTGGTGCTTCGCTTTGAAGGTGATAATGATGAAGCTCTGCTGCGAATTCAGGCCGACTTCGCGGGTGTTATTTCTGCAGTGGACCCGGCCATAGCCCTGCCCTTTTAAGGCCGGTTGAATTGCTCACACCCAGGAAAATAACACCAAACTCCGAACACACAATATGATGTCGCGATCATGGGCTTTCCTACGTGCTAGCTATGATCGTTTCCTGGAAGCGCAGCAAGTGCGTATGTCATCTAATTTCGAAGGCCTAGCTTTGTTAGCGCTTCTTGGTTTGATCTGCGGACTTCTCACTGCAGGAGTCATCGCACTATTTCGGTTTGCCATGGATTTTGGCGCCAGCCAATTACTTCCCTTTGGGGATATTGAAGGCTTTGAAGGAATGTCCCGGGCGAGCCGATTCTGGTTATGCGTTGGCGGTGGTCTCTTAGTCGGCATTTTATTGAATTTTTTGAAAGCGACTAATCGTAGTGTCGGGGTCGTACATGTTATTGAACGACTTGAGTACCACCAGGGCCACCTTCCATTGAAGAATGCCATGGTGCAATTTGTCGCTGGCGGAATCAGTTTACTCAGCGGCCACTCGGTTGGTCGAGAAGGCCCCAGCGTTCATCTTGGCGCCGCGGCCAGCGGCGGCTTAGGAAGAATGTTACGCATTCCTAATAACAGCGTTCGAGTCCTTATCGGTTGCGGTGTTGCTGCAGCTATAGCAGCGGCATTCAATACTCCATTAGCTGGCGTCATCTTTGCAATGGAAGTTGTGATAATGGAGTATTCAGTGATCGGTTTTACGCCGATTATTGTCGCTGCAGTGAGCGCTACGACACTCACCAGGCTCACATTTGGCGACGACACCGCGTTCACCATTCCCGCCTTCGAGTTCAATGCCATTCAAGAAATCCCCATAATCGTAATAATGGGCGCGTTGATTGGGTGCATCTCAGCATTGTTCATTCAAACAACGATTTACGCGACCACTATTCTTAGCAATCGAGCTATCTGGATACGTACTCTGGCAGCTGGAGTCTTCACCGGAACCATTGCATTATTAATTCCACAAATCATGGGGACTGGATACGACACGGTAGATCACATCCTGCTCGCGCAAATTGGTTTAGGTGGGGTTATATTGTTAACCCTGGCAAAGATGCTTACCACCGCCGCTGCAATTGGCTTAGGTATTCCTGCGGGCTTGATAGGACCATCACTATTTATCGGTGCCGCTGCTGGCGCAGCAATTGGCCTTATTTCAGCGACATTCTTTCCTGGCGTGGCCAGCCCTGGATTCTATGCCATGTTGGGAATGGCAGCGATGATGGCAGCAACGCTCCAAGCACCCTTAGCTGCGCTTATCTACTTATTGGAAATAAGCACTAGCCAACAAATCATATTGCCCGGAATGGCAGCCGTGGTATCAGCCAGTCTTGTTACTAGAATCGTATTTAAAAAATCCTCAATCTATCAACATTTAATGTCAGCCCGCGGACTCGATTATCTCAATAACCCTATGTCAATCGCATTAAGAAAAATTGGTGTAGCCGGTGTAATGGATAGAGATTTCCATCAATCATCAGGCAAGCTATCGCAGCAGGACGCGAAGGCGTTGCTCAAGCAAGCTCCTCGCTGGATTATCCTCAATGATCATGAAAACCGACGCCCTCATTGTGTGTTGCCATTGAGCGACCTTGCACGTCACATTAACGAGGTGGAGCTTAACGAAAATGACACCGAAGACAGCACCGCCAATGAGACAAACGAAATAGATTTGTTCAGCATTCCTGCAAAGCGATTAGATGCTTGCCCGATTGAAATTGTTGCCAGCCTTCAAGAAGCGCATGAGAAATTGCAAAGCAGCCAATCTGAAGTGCTTTTTATAACGGGAGCGCATGGCGCTACCAAAGAACGCGTGTATGGGGTGGTGAGTAGAGACCACATAGAGAGCGCCTATTACTCGAAACAGTCCTAGCTCTCGTTAAATTGAACGCCCTACATACCCTAAATTGCTCAACAATGGAAAACCGAGATGAACCACAATAAGTCTAGCTTGCACGGCATTGTTTTAGTGGCGAGCGGTGCCGTTGGTGCTGGCATGTTTTCTTTACCCATCGTTGCGGCGGGCATGTGGTTTACCTGGACAACACTTGGCCTCGGGTTTATATGGCTACTCAATCTATGCGTTGCTTTGATCCTGCTGGAAACAAATCTCAAATTCTCCAGTGGTTCAAGCTTTAGTACCTTGGTGGGCGAATCTCTGGGTAGAAGCTGGAACATAATAAACAACGTTGCCGTGGCATTTGTTATGTACATTCTGATGTATGCCTATTTTAGTGCTGCAGGGAGCATCGCTAGTGGTGCAATCGTGGGACTAATAAACTTATCTTACTTACCTAGCGATTTACTTGAGTTCGCGAATAACCGCCGAATTCTAGGACTCGTCTTCGGTTTCTTAATGATGACTATTATCTGGTTTGGAACCCATTTGGTTAGCCGAATCTGCATACTCTTGTTACTTGCTATGGGCATTAGCTTTAGCCTTTCTCTTTCTGGGCTATTACTCCAGGCTGATCTTGGTAAGTTATTCCTAGACTCACCAGTCACCTCAGAACTCGCCCCATTTATATGGGCGGCCTTACCCTACTTCGTCACATCATTTGCTTGCAGTGGCTTGGTACCAAGCCTTGTAAAATTTTACGGTCACGATCAAAGAAAAATCAAGAACAGTTTAGTCTGGGGAACTTTCTTGTCATTGCTCGTTTACCTTGTTTGGATTATCGCTAATTTTGGCAACCTGACTCGCAACGAAATGGCCCCCATAATCACCGCTGGGGGCAATATGGGTGACCTTAGTCTGGCATTGCAATCCAAACTCACCAACGACGCATTGGGGTTTTCACTCGGTCTATTTTCGAATTTTGCGATCACCACCTCTTTCCTGAGTATTGGTTTGGGTTTATTTGACTATATTGCTGATAGTCTAGGGATAGACAACTCCGCTACGGGGCGTTTCAAAACGGCCCTCATCACTTTCCTACCTCCTGCTATATTTAGCTTTCTCTACCCAAAAGGGTTCATCTTAGCTATCGGTTATGCTGGCTTGGTGGTGCTGTTTAGTTTCTACGTCATTCCTATTCTGATGGCAATGAGACTACGTTCGCAGCGAGAATTTGGCCCGTATCAATTTTTCGGTGGCGTAAAGACACTCTCAACGCTCCTGTTGCTTAGCTTGACGATTGCCGGATTTAAACTTCTTGCGAGTTTCGACCTACTGGCCGTATTCCCAAGTTAACTAACACACGGCGAGAACAAACCACTTTCACAGAACCTAGCTAAACCTATCTCACTGCGCATTGAATTGACGTAACTCATCAATCGCTTCAATATACCCCTGCTTTCCATTGCCTGATATTTGCCGAATACACACATCCTCAATTACAGATAGGTGTCGAAACTCTTCTCGTGCATGAATATCTGATAAGTGAACTTCGACCGTTGGAGTCTGGCAAGCGGCAATCGCATCACGCAGAGCAATCGAATAGTGAGTTAAGCCTCCAGCATTGATAACGATGCCATCAGCCCAGCGCCTGCGGGCATGTAAACTATCAATAATGGCACCCTCATGGTTGGATTGAAAAAACACCAATTCGTGGTCTTGAGCATCTTGGTGTGAACTAATCCAAGCATTCATTTCAGACAGAGTCTCTGCACCATAGACATCAGGCTCTCTTTCACCGAGCAAATTTAAGTTTGGCCCATTTACGATAAGTATTTTCATAGCAATTCACTCATCCAGTTAATTGATCGCTGACAGGCTCTCGAGAATATCATCGGCAGACACCTCAGTATTAATGACACCATTGCCAATGCTATCGATAAGGATAAAACTAAGCTTACCGTTAACATTTTTTTTGTCGTGCGCGACAATCTCTAAAATTCGATCTGGCGGTACCGCGCCAAGTTCAGGGAGTGGAAAGCGGTTTAGTAAGGCTAAAGAACGGTCTAACTCCTTAGAGCTCAACAAACCTTTTTTATGCGAGATAAAACACGCACACTTCATACCGTAAAGAACCGCCTCACCGTGATAAAGACCGCCATACTCTTGGATTGTTTCAAAGGCATGACCAATGGTATGACCAAAATTAAGTAGCTTGCGTTCTCCCGTTTCAAACTGATCATTTGAAACGATATTACACTTGATGCGGCAGCTTTTAGAAATGATTTCGCTCAACAAAGATTCGTTTTCCAGCGAGACCATCTCTTCAAAATTATTTTCAATCGTATCGAAAATGGAAGCATCACGAATAAACCCATACTTAATTGCTTCCCCTAAAGAGGAGATAACGTTTCGACGCGGCAAGGTCGCCAAAAATCCGGGGTCAATTAGTACCGCCTTTGGTTGATATATTGCACCCACCAAATTCTTACCGGCGCTTAAATTAACCGCAGTCTTTCCACCTATGGCGGAGTCAATCATCGCTAATAATGTGGTTGGTATCTGCACAAAAGGAATACCACGCATATAGGTTGCCGCGACAAAACCGCCCAAGTCTCCGACGACACCACCACCCAGAGCGAGTAAGACAGATGAACGATCACAACCAAGCTCTACCATTTGTGTCCAAACTTGCTCTGCAAAACTAATGTTTTTTGCGCCCTCGTCTCCTGGAACAATAATTACACTGAGATCAAAACCGTTTGTCGTTAATTCATCGATCACATCACGGTACAAGTCATAGATTACTTGCTGAGTCAGCACCACCCATTTTTGCCCCTTGTTCAAGGACGCTAGATGTTCATGTAAATGCTCACGTAAATCATATGCGACAACGACATCGTAAGATTTATCACCCAATTCTAAGGGAATTATCTGTGGGGCTATTTTACTCATTGTAATGGGGCTAGACTGACTGGGTGTTGGATGGCAGATAGAACGCGAACATTTAGCTCAAAATCCACATCCGAAGTTTAACTTGAGTGTTATTTTATGATCTTTTCAAGATCTCTAACTAAGGCATTCATGTCGACATGAGCGACGATATTCCCGCCCATCCAAATCTCGACTGAGTATACCGCCTGTGCAACCAGCATTTGTAGTCCATTCACAGTTGCTGCTCCATTTGATTCTGCCGCTTTAAGAAAACTAGTATTCAAAGGGTTATAAATCAGGTCAAAGGCCAGCGTATTTTCGGTGAACACATCAGCGCTAATCGGAGCTGGTTTAGTATTGGGCGACATTCCAATAGACGTGGCGTTAATAATACAGTCCATGTGCTTGGCGCGCTTGATTAGCTGTTCTTCGTCGACAAGTTTGACTTTGACTTGATCGTTGACAGCCAGAATAGTCTCTTTGACACGTTCAGCGTTTTCGGGAGTGCGATTAACAATTGAAACTTGCTTTGCCATCCCTTCCGCTAATACGGTAGCAACCGCTTGCGCGCTGCCTCCGGCACCAATGATCGCGAACTCATTTCCTTCGATCGATACTTCATTTTGTCGCAATGAATAAGCGAACCCTAATAGGTCAGTATTGTAGCCAGTTAACTTATTACCGACCCTGTTCACACAGTTCACAGCCTGAATAAGGTTAGCTTTACTATCCACTTCATCTAGCAACTTAATGACAGAGGCCTTATGCGGAATTGTGACATTGACACCGTCAAAACCACCTACTTTAAATCCAGTGAAAAAACTCTTGAGACGTTCTTCAGGCAATTCGACAGTGCGATAACTCGCATCATCAATTTCCAATTGACGATATATAGCCTTATGTAAGGCTGGGCTTAAACTATGCCCAAGAGGTTCACCCAATAAAGCGAATCGTTTCAAAATTCTACCTATTCTTAGTTGTTGTCATAGTAGTTAATATTAATAGTTAATATCAGCAGTCAATATTAGTTGTTAATGTCAGTCACAAACACGGAGTAAATTACGGCTACCAC
This sequence comes from uncultured Arenicella sp., assembly GCA_905479805.1. GTDB lineage: Bacteria > Pseudomonadota > Gammaproteobacteria > Arenicellales > Arenicellaceae > Arenicella. Next base: position 8,293 of record CAJQNY010000047.1, on the reverse strand, counting down.
TGTGTTCATCGGTATTCACAAACAAATTCGAAAAAGAACGTTATACAAAACAAAGGATCATGTCCAGATAAGTTTAATCACAACAACAAAATCAATGACTTATAAGCCTTAAATAAAAAATATCACTAGGCTGCTCTGGATGTTCTTCTTGATCGTATCGCATTTGCGAGGCTACGGCAAAGTTCCTCTGTTTCCTCCCAACCAATGCATCCGTCAGTAATACTCTGCCCATAGGTTAATTCTTGCCCTTCCACTACCTTTTGAGCGCCTTCAACCAAATGTGACTCAATCATAACTCCGAACACACGCTTCTCGCCTGACTCTAGTTGTTTGCAAACACTCTCACAGCCTTCTCGTTGCCGACTCGGATCTTTATAGCTATTTGCATGGCTAAAATCGATCATTATATTTGCGCGTAAGCCAGCATTCTCAAGCATGGCAGCTGACTCCTGAACATGCTCAGCAGAGTAATTGGGTTCGCCGTTACCGCCACGAAGGATAATATGACAATATTCATTTCCGGTACTATTGAAGATCGCCGTTCTGCCTTCTTTGGTCACTGATAAAAAGTGATGTGAGTTACTTGCCGCACCGATCGCGTCGACGGCAATTTTTAAATTACCGTTGGTACCGTTTTTAAAGCCTACTGGGCAAGACAGTCCAGAAGCTAGCTCCCGATGACACTGGCTTTCAGTTGTTCTAGCGCCTATCGCACCCCACGCGACAATATCACCCGTGTATTGCGGGGTAATTAGATCCAGGTATTCACACCCGGCTGGCACACCTTTTTCGTTGATTGAGATCAACAGCTGCCGCGCTATTCCTAGGCCCTTATTAACATGGTAACTACCGTTTAGATCAGGGTCATTGATCAACCCTTTCCAGCCCACTGTGGTTCTGGGCTTTTCGAAATAAACTCGCATCACTATCACCAAATCTTCAGCTAACTCCTCTTTAAGAGCGGCTAATCGATCGGCATACTCTAGCGCTGACTTAGGGTCATGAATAGAGCATGGCCCAACCACGGCGACTAAGCGATCATCACGCCCGGCCATAACGTCCTCGATTTCTCTCCGTCCAGCAGTCGTCGCTAATGCGGCGTTATCAGTGATGGGAAATTGTTCATGAATAATGGAAGGCGACACTAACTCTTTGGTGGCCGCGATCCGTACGTCTTCAGTCTGTTTCATAGCAATTGCTAAGGTCTGTAAAATGATTAAATTAGGCGAATAAATATACCACATCCTTTGTGAATTAAGGTCTTAGCCCAGTTATTTAAGTTAGTTTCTACGCAATAATTTGTTATTTGCACTACAATTGTGCTTGTGATCAATGCGTAACACAAATCTCGCAAGGTAAACCAACGAATAATGAGCCAAGCAAACACCTTAAATCTTTACCTACACCCGGAGTTAAGCCTGTTGGGGTTTAATGAGCGCGTATTGAACATGGCCTTACGCGCAGAAACACCACTTTTGGAGCGTTTGAAATTTTTATGCATCTTCTCATCTAATTTAGATGAATTTTTTGAGATTAGGGTGTCTGGGCTAAAAGCTAAGGCCGAGAGCAGCCTGTCTGCGGAAGGTATAGACGGATTAACGCCGCATATTGCATTAGAACGTATTGCAAAAAAGACCCATGAATTAGTGGACCTTCAATACACCACTTTAAACGAATCCTTGCTTCCCGCGCTAAAGCAGCACGGGATCGATTTTCTGGCACGTGATAACTGGTCAGACCCACAAAAAAAATGGCTTAAACAGTACTTTAAGCGAGAGATATTGCCCATCCTCACGCCAATTCGTTTGGATCCGGCGCACCCGTTCCCTATCACCATCAATAAAGGATTGTCTATCGCCGTTGATTTACATGACCCAGAGAAGGACGATTCACACAATATAGCTGTCGTACCCGTTCCCAGAGTCTTGCCTCGGTTTGTGCGAATGCCTGAGCATCTTTGTGACAGTGAATATGAATTTGTTTATCTATCGTCAATTATTCATGCTCATATTAGCAAACTATTCAGCCACGTAGAGGTTCTGGGTTGCCATCAATTCCGCATCACACGTAACAGCGACTTATACGTTGATTTGGAAGAAGTCGAAGATCTCGCTCGGACGCTGGAAGGTGAATTACCATCACGGCTTTACGGTGAAGCAATACGTTTGGAAGTTTCAAAAAACTGCCCTAAGAAAATTACCAAATTACTAAAAGAACGGTTTCAATTAAGCGATGATTTTGTGTACCAAGTTGACGGCCCTGTAAATCTTAATCGATTAATGACACTGCCTGATATCGTTGATAGGCCACAGATAAAATACAACAACTTTACACCGTCGATCCCAGAACTCTTGACCCAACAGACCAGCATTTTCGAGGCAATGAGCCAGGGCGACATCCTCCTGCACCACCCATTTCAAGCATTTGCCCCAGTGGTGGACCTACTTAAACAAGCCGCCAGCGACCCAGATGTACTGGTAATAAAACAAACGCTTTACCGAACCGGACCCGACTCTGTAGTGATACAACATTTGGCAGACGCCGCCAGAGCAGGTAAGGAAGTAACCGTAATTGTAGAACTAATGGCTCGATTTGATGAACAGAACAATTTGGCGACGTCACAAAAGCTCCAGGCATCAGGAGCACATGTGATCTACGGCATGGTGGGTAAAAAGACACACGCCAAAATGCTTATGATTGTACGCAAAGAAGGTAAGAAATTACGTCGCTATGCCCATTTAGGCACAGGGAACTACCATCAAGGAAATACCCGTGTTTATACGGATTACGGTCTATTGACTACAGACAAAGCAATTACCGAAGATGTCCATGAAATCTTTATGCAACTAACAACTCAGGGCCCTAATTCAGAGCTCAATAGACTAAGCCAATCACCTTTTGGCATTAGTGACATGCTGCTCGAGCGGATCCGGCATGAGCAAGAAAATGCATTAGCCGGAATACCCGCCAAGATCATGTTCAAAGTAAATGGCCTATCGAGTCAAGTTGTCATTGATGCGCTATACGAGGCTTCTCAAGCTGGAGTTGAGATCGACCTAATTGTTCGAGGGATTTGTTGCCTGCGGCCCGGGTTAAAAGGCATATCAGACAATATACGAGTTCGCTCGATCGTGGGTCGGTTTTTGGAACATGGTCGTGTATTTCATTTCGCCAATGCGGACGCTGAACCAATCGTAATGATTTCCAGTGCCGACTTAATGCCGCGAAATCTGCGCAACCGAATTGAGCAATGCACTCCCATCGAAGATGAAAAACTGAAAACCGACATCATAAACGACCTAAATGCATACATCGAAGACAACTCTTCGGCTTGGCTAATGCAGTCAGACGGAAATTATATCCTTGAAGGTGATTCCACATTAGGCAAGCGTTCCCACGCCAATAATACGGGCAACAAAAACCAGCAGGATTCAATTGCCCAATTAAATGCCCAACAAACTCTATTAAAAAAATTCACCGAAGCTAGCTAACTCAACAAACGTTCCTCGATTCTCAAGAAAAACTAAGCTTAACCCCAATAGCCTTGAGCCATGCTTGCTCTTGGGCTAAGTCAGCACGAGTAAGCGGATTGGAATCCAAAAACCCCGACGCAAATGTCAAAGAGACTTGCTGCCCAGATGCATTGAAGCTTTCCAATTCGATGGCTCGACTGCTGCGTGCACGATGCATCAAAACAGACAGCCTTAATATAATGGCAATGCGCTTCGCTGGAGTCACTAAGTTAGAGGGCAGCTGTTCAAACTGATCAACGGGGAATTTGCGTCTCTGCCCTACGACCAATGCCGCTAACAGAAGCTGATCTCGACGTGTAAAACCCGCCATATCCGCGTTTCCAACCACATAAGCACCGTGTTTATGATACCCGTCATGGCTAATCAACAAGCCTAGTTCATGAAGCTGAGCTGACCACCTCAAAATGTTTCGATATAAATCAAGCTGAACATCCCAAACACCAGCAACTTGATCAAATAAACTCAGCGCCGTTTCGCAGACTCGCTCACCGTGATTGGTTTCCACAGCCCAACGCCGCAACATAGCGGTTACGGTAATATCACGAATATCTTTGTTGGACGATCGGCCCACGAGATCGTACAACACACCTTCGCGCAGAGCGATCTCAGAAACGGCCATATCTTGGATATCAAAAGCCTCGAAAAGAGCAAGTAAAATCGTAAGGCCGCCGGCAAAAACGGGCAAACGCTCCCCCGTTAGCCCAGATAAACGTAAATTATCAATGTGTCCTGCCGTCACGACATGCTTCACCAATTGGTCCAGAGCGGACCGGTTGATTCCATCTTTAGACCAACCACCGTCAATTAGAATATTAGCCAAGGACTTCATTGTCCCTGAACAGCCTATCACCTGGGACCACCCTTCAACACGGAATTGTTTAATCACCGGTTGGATGGCAAGCTTTGCGCTCAAAGTGGCTTGCTCGATGCGTGCCAAGTTCAAGACACCATCACTAAAAAACAGATTGCTTTGCACCACACAACCAAGCTCTAAACTTTCTCTCGCTAGCGGCGTATCCCCCCGCCCAACTATTATTTCAGTGCTACCGCCACCTATGTCTATGACCAATCGTGAGCTCTCATCGGGCACTGACCAACGCGACACACCCAAGTAGATAAGCCGAGCCTCTTCCCGCCCTGCAATAATCTCGATGTTATGCCCCAATGCACGCTCAGCCTCATTCAAAAACACCGCTTTACTGTGCATCCTTCGTAGCGCATTGGTCCCAACAACACGCACTTGTGATGTGGGAATGGTTTTCAGTTGTTGACCAAAACGACTCAAACATTCTAAAGCACGTTTCCTTACCTCATCGCTCAAGAACCCACTCTCGTCCAAACCGCCAGCAAGTCTCACTACTTCTTTCTGACGATCAATTACCGTGAACTCGCCATGTTGGTAGCGCGAAATCATCATATGGAAGCTGTTGGAACCTAAATCCACGGCCGCATAATAGCTATCAGTCGATAAACCGACCGTAGCAGCATCTGAAAGCCCATCAATTACTGAGTTGAGCTCTCGTTTAATCTCAGGTTTTGTATCCAATTTGAATTCTACGTTTAGGCGAAACAATGAGTGTTATATAAATTTATTTACGTGTCACCAACAGGTGGTTTGACGCATAAACACCACAGAGTGTAGCTCAGAACTATTTATTGCCACAGCATTTCTTACAATGCCATGCTACACACAATTAAAAATTACTTGCGATGCACCGAAATCAAGGACATGCCACACGCCTTCTTACACTAGCCAGAGCACATTTTTTTAAAAATATCTCAACGAAAGAGCTTGAGTTTGGCGCTAACCTTCCTTAAAGTCCGCAAAGCATTTTTTACGGGTTTATTCATCAATAAACCGCTATAATTCGGGTCGCAATTGATGGCAATGGCGTTAATCGGTTTAGTAACTTGTCAGATGGCCGATTAGTTCTTTGATTCGTTAATTGTGAATCCAATGGTATGAGACCTGTCATGCGTACAATACGCAACACATTACTCTAGCCCATTTAAGCCAGACCATTTGTACAGCCAACCTTAATTTCGTTGACTGATAATTTAAATCAAACGTTTATCAAAATGATTACTAGAAATATGAGCACTACACGATCACTCAATCGCATCCTACTAATCCTCTCTTTGACGGCTTGTGCATCATTGCTAACAACGTCTAGCTTTGCCGCAGACGCAGCACGTGGTGAAAAACTTTCGCAAACATGTCTGGGCTGTCATGGTGCACCGGGCCTACGCAACCCTGGGCCGGTTTACAGTATTCCAATGCTGGGTGGCCAACACGCTGAATACATCGTTTCTGCTCTCAAGGCTTACAAAGATGAACAACGTGGTCACAAAACAATGCAAGCTCAAGCATCTACCCTAAGTGATGCGGATATGGCCGATAACGGTGCATTTTTCGCCGCAATGGATGGCAATTCACGACCTGGCAACGTAAACAAACAGAAAGCCAAACTTGGCCAAGAAAAATCAGCTATTTGCGCGAGCTGCCACGGAGCCAATGGTGACGGATCCTCTATGGCATACCCAAAGCTAGCAGGTCAATACGAAAGTTATTTGACACAAGCGCTTAAGGATTATCGTTCCGGTGACAGACAAAACCCAATCATGGCAGGCTTTGCTTCGACTCTAAGCATAGAAGACATCCGAGCCTTATCTGCTTGGTTCGCGAGTCAGAATGGTGGGCTTTCAGCTCCAGAATCGGTCATCTTTAAATAGCAGCTTAAGCTCTTAATAAGACCGGCTTAAGCATTGTCACCAACTTAGATATCAATAATAAAAACTTACTGTAACAAATCATTACTGTTTAGCAATAACTTGAAGTTCCAAACACGCGTTTAGCTTAACATTCAATGATCAACACCCCTTTAGGAGATAATATGAGTAATTCCATGAAAGCACTTTTCACTTTGATCGCAGCATTTACATTCAACGCATCTGCTCTAGCGGATGGACACGGAGCGGCTGAACACGCCAAAGAGATGGCTGAAGCGGCATCTTGTTCAATGGAAGGCGCGCCAATAATTCCCGATGGCAATGTTGCCAGCGAAGATGAATTAATCGCCGCTTCAGGCGCAATGAAAGCATATCAAGGCAAGCTCCAGGAATATCGTGACTGTATGGTTGCTGAAGAAAAATTGATTGACCCTGAAGCCGAAGACAATGCTTTAAAAATGGCTGAAATTCGTGCCAAATATGACGCATCTGTCGATGCAGAGTCAGCTATTGCCGATGAATTCAATGCTGCTGTAAGAGCATTTAAAGCGCGCCAATAAGACAAAAACTAAACCGCCCTAACCCGGCGGCTTTATTAACGAAGGCTGCAGATATCTGCAGCCTTTTTTATTGGGTATTGCAACACTGAGTCGACGGCCATAAAAGCGTATGCATATTAAATGGCCACTAAATAATTGAGATAATTAAAACATGGTCTAAATCCATTGACTTTAAAGGCGCTAAACCTATAATCGCAGCCAGAACTAAGGTGCTGCAGTTATTGCTTTTATACTCTACGAGTCAGAAACAATAATAGTGGTTAAACTGGGAAGTTGGTAACACTCCAACACTGCCCCCGCAACGGTGTTCGAAATGCTAATCGCTTTTCGTGAGTCCGGAACCGGCCTAAAGCGCACTCTTTATCGAGTGCAAGTTCTAGACCGTTGATGGAGCGGAGGGCTACCATCCAAGGCAAAGCGACTTGGTCGGATTTTCCTAATGCCATCGCCCACTCCTTGAATCCTCGCTTTATCACCTTAGAAACAGATAACATTAAGGTGTTAAAAATGAACAACAATCAAAACCAATCGGCGCAAAGCATTTTCAGGATGTTACTCGCAGCCACAATTGCAACGACCACCTACTCCACTGCCGCTCTCGCGCAACAAAACCAAGACGACGATGCCATTTCCGAAATCGTCGTTACCGCGAAAGGACAACAAGAACTGATCGATGTACTTCCTACATCACACATTCTCACCGCTGCGGACATCGAAGCCAGTCAAGCGCAAGATATTCCGGACCTCCTCGACCAAATCAGTGGCTTAAGCGTACGCGATTCTGGCGGTCGAGGTTCAGCCACAGGTTTCTTTTTAAGAGGCACTAGCAGCTCACAAACCATCGTTCTAATTGACGGTGTACGAGTTGGCAGCGCCACTCTGGGTTCGGCAACTTTAAACGCCTATCCCATCGAAGCTATCGAACGTATCGAAGTCGTGAAAGGACCATTATCAGGCATCTATGGCGCTGATGCGGTTGGCGGTGTAATTCAACTCTTCACCAAAAAAGGCGGTGAAGGTCTGGGCGAAATTACCGCCACAATTGGCAGTGACTCGCTAACCGAATACGGGCTTGCCTTTAATGGCGGCAATGACAAGCACAGCTTCCGCATCAGTGCCCATGCGGAAGATACTGATGGTATTGATCGCACCAGCATTCTGACTGGTGGCAATGACGATGAAGACGGCTTTGAAGAAGAAGCGCTAAGCATCGCTGGAAAAGTTACGATAAGCGACAGTATTGTAGCCAATTTGTCTATCCTTTACTCAGACAGTACAGCGGATTTCGATAATACGTTTGGCGCCGGAATAGGATTCCTAACCGATACTAAGACTCTAAGTTCAGCATTGAATATCTCGTCGCAGATCAATGAACGCTTAACCTGGAGCAATACTCTCGGGATCAATAACGATGAATCTGTAACGACCTCGTCTTTTCCTTCTGATATTACGACTGATCGCAATAGCATC
>CAJQNY010000046.1 GCA_905479805.1 uncultured Arenicella sp. | reverse complement strand
GGCAATTACGCGTTCACTCAGTTACCTGATGGTAATTACACGATTGAAGTGACGGACTTAGGTAATGTACTAGGGGACCTGAATCCGCTAGAAACTATTGAGCCTATTGTTATCTTGGGTGCCAATGATGTCACTGATCAAAATGCAGGTTACATTTCTGATGCAGACCTAGGTTCAATCGGTAACCGCTTCTGGTTCGATATCAATCGCGATGGATTCATGCAAGATGATGAACCCGGCATTGCTGGTATTACCGTTCAGTGTTGGTTAGATGCTGATAATAGTGAAACACCCAATGATCCGTTGTCGGTGACCAACCCTCCAGTACCGGGTGTAGATAACTTAATTCGCACTGTTGTGACAGATGAGAATGGTGAGTACTACTGTACTAGCCTGCCATCAGCGCAATACATTGTTGTGGTTGCTGATTCATTGGACTTCACTGAAGCCGGCGACGGTACTTTAGTGACCGGCACTGTTGGAGATCATGCGGCGAAACCGTGGATCTATGCTCTGACGACTGACTCGCCTAACCTAACCGCTGATTTTGGCGTAGCTGGTAATAATGAGTTGAGTGGTTCTATCTTTATCGAAGATGAAGATCTGGTGGAGTCCGCCGATGCCATTCTTGATATTGGTGGCGGTGCCGGTGGTGTTGAAGATGGTGGTGAGACAGACGGTGTTGGCGATGGAGTCAACGATTCACCAGCCGAAGGTGTCACGGTGGTCTTGTATATTCAACAACCTGATGGGACCTTCTCTCAGCTGCAAACGACGACTACCGATGCCAATGGCGACTATAGTTTCACTGGCTTGCCAGATGGTGTTTACCAAGTTGAAGTATTGACGAGCGGTTCCCCGGTAGATGGCTTTGGTCAAACAGCAGATCCGGATCTAACCGGCAACGCATTCCCGAACAATGTATGCGATAGCCCAACGGCCGTGGCATGCGATGACTCTACCGAAGTAACTCTAGCAGGTGGTGCTCAAACGGGTATCGATTTTGGTTACCAGAAAGATTTCGTAACCACTCCGGTTACCGTTCACTCTTTCGTGGCTAAGCGAGTTGGTAGTGGTGTTGAGTTCACTTGGGAATCATCTAACGAGGTAGGCCATGTTGGATTCCAACTTTATGCTCGAACAGCTGATGGTTGGACTCTATTGAATGATGAGCTTATCGTTAGTACAGACCAAGGCAATGCACTGGCAACCAGACGTTACACGTTTAATGCTGAAGGCGTCGATGCGAAGTGGTTCACTATCATCGATGTGTCAGCAGCTGAAGAGTTGACGCCACACGGACCTTTCCAAATCAATCAGGTTTATGGAGGAGAGTTAGTTAGGCCGATTGAATTCGATTGGTCGGGTATTTCTCGCACTGAGAACACTACACGTGAAACCGAAGAGTCCGTATCTTCAAGGGTTGAGAGAATGCGAAACTTGATTCTTGATGAGGACGATGGTGATGAACCGCACGATGGTGAAGACGATTTTGGGGGAGAGGAATAATGAGAAACGTTGATATTAATAAATCATTTTCTTGTGGGAATGTACTAATGAAGAAGTTACGTAGCAATATGCATAGGGTATTAATAGCCTTGGCGTTAATGATCTCAGGTTCGGCTCTTGCGGCAGATTCCGCAATTGTTAACCTGGTGGTCAGTGATGCTGGGATGTACCGAATTTCGTATTCAGAACTAAAGGCCAAAGGGGCAGACCTAGCGGGATTGAGGCATTCGAAGTTAAGTATTCGCTCCAATGGTCAAAACATCCCCGTCTTAACTAAGGGGCAAGATGCCGGGAACGGTGCTAAACGTTTGTTCGGTGAGGGCGGTTATATTCAGTTTTATGCAGGCACGCCAGACAGCCTATATAGCACTGAACAAGCTTACACTGTTCATTACGGTTTACGACGCGCTAAGTTTGATAAACAAACAGTTCGCTTTGATAAGAATGCCACTTATTCGGATCAATATGAATTCACCAAGTCATTTGAAGAAAATAACTATTACGATTACATAGCGTCTTCAGAAACTGATCCATGGCATTTTGGTACAACCTTTGTTTACAAACCAGGTGATACTAAAAGCAAATCGGTTAATTTTGATTTAGAAGGTTTAGTAGGCGGAACAGCGGACATTAATGTTGAAGTTTATGGCTTGCGCGATACCTTAACCGAAGAGAACGATCATCACATTGTCGCTAAGGTGAATGGTACTGAGATCGGTGATGAGCAATTTGATGGATTTACCGCTCATACTATGGAACTTGAAAACGTCCCGGTTAATGCTACAGCAAATGATTTCACCTTGTATGCTCGCAGCATTTCGACAGTGCCTTTTGATGCGATTGGTTTGAATAAGGTTGAAGTACGCTATCCTCGCATGGCGTCAGCCAAAGCTGATTATTTAGAGGGGTTCTTTTCAGCTGCACAGGCCAAGGCCAGCGAATTCAGTGACAATACGGCGCGTGTCTATCGCATAGAAGAAGATGGCGGCGTCACCAGCATCTTACGAACCAAACGTTATCCTGGAGCCATCGGTTTTAACACAGATGGTGTTGCGGGCAACTATGTTGTTGTAGCAAATGGCGGCTACAAAAAGCTAAAGACTGATGTTGATAATGTGGTTCCACTGAATGACAACGCTGATATTTCTTCCGGAAGTGCAGAGTATTTAATCATTGCCAATAAGGCCTTTATGGGCAGCGAATTGGATGAGTTGGTTGAGCTTCGTTCACAGGAGTATTCAGTAAAAGTTGTCGATGTTGACCAGGTCTATGGTCAGTATGGAAATCACCTTCCTAGTGCAGACGCAATTCAAAACTACATCAATTTTGCAGCGGCAAATTTAGATACACGTTTTGTGGTACTGGTTGGTAGTGATACTTACGATTATAAGCAGCACGTCACCGATTCAGTTAGTTTCGTGCCGACCCGTTATGTATCCACTCCAGGTGGAGGTTTGCAGGTTACTCAAACACCTTCCGATGCAGTCTACGGTGATTTAGATAACGACAATGTACCTGACATCCCGGTTGGCCGATTATCCGTTAGAACCTCTGAAGAACTTGGGTTTATCGTTGAAAAATTACGAGATTACCAAGCAAGAGAAGAGTACGCGGGTCGTATTCTAATCGCTGGTGATAAAGAGGATGTCGGTAACGGTATTTCGTTTACTGATGATGTGAACGACATGATCGCGGCCATCCCGAGTGATTGGAGAAGTTTTGTGCGGTCTGATTTTCGTGCCTTGCCAGATGTTGATGGCGATCAAGCGGCTCACGACAAAATCATCAATGCCATTAATGCAGGTGTTGCTGTAACGGCTTACATCGGTCACTCGTCTCAACAAGTTTGGGCTCGGACTAATCCGAAGTTGTTACAAACGAATGAGATTGCGGGATTTAGCAATATTAATAAACCTACATTGGTTACTCAATGGGGTTGTTGGAACGCCTATTTTGTCGATCCGGCTGGCAACAACATGGCCGATGTTTTCTTGGTTAATGGTTTGAATGGAGCGGCAACAGTGCTTGGCGCATCCACGCTGACCACAGCAGCAGGCGAGCGCATATTAGGTATTGAGCTTAATAAGAGAATGTATAACCCAGGAATAACTATTGGTGAAGCCGTTATACAAGCTAAACAAGCGTTTGCACAAGTTAAGCCAGGTGGTGTTGATATCCTCTTGGGTTGGCAGATTATTGGCGACCCAGCACTTAAGGTTAACCCTTAGGTCGTTGGAGAACGATTTGAAAAGAGCATATGAATTGCGGCTAAAAAAATAATAATAAATTAGGCGACATATTTTGCTCTAAAAGAGCCTTCTCTCTAAAAGAGTCTTCTAGGGGAGGGCTCTTTTTTTTTGCCTAAACTAAATTGGAGCATAATGGCGCTTAGACGGTTCTTACTAAACACCACGTTCTTGAGCGATTCGATTAATAGTCTCGCGTAATGACGGGTTGGCGTCCATGAGTGTTCTAAAGTCCTTGGTATGTAAGACAAGAACGTCAGAGTAGGCATCGCTAATCACATCAGCATTTCTCGGTTGATCACTCAAAAGTGCGATTTCACCAACAAAGTCACCACTCCCTAGGGTGATGTCTTGACCGGCTAATTTAACGCTTACGGCACCTGTTGACACAAAGTACATTGCATCGCCGGTCTCGCCAACGCGCATCAAAGCTTCACCTGGAATTAACAAGCGCGGCTTTAGAAGCGCCACAATCTGACGTTGCACTTGATTGTCCAGTTCGCTGAACATTGGGACTTTAGCGACTAGCTCCGTGATATTTAAACCCAAATCTAAGACAGGTTTAGTGATTTGGCGTGAGGTGCGATCACTGAGTTCATTAACCAGTTGATCCTTGACTTCGCTGCTAATAAGGCCGCTTTTGGCGATACGCGTGTATTCATTGCTTTCCATTCTAGAAACAGCCATTGCAAACATGCGCCGCTCAAGCAAGTTTGCATATTCTGGATAGGCGCTCCGTAAGGCTTGCTGTTCGCGTTGTGAATACTGTAATCGGTCGTCGAGCATATTGCTTACAGTGGTGATAGTGCTCTCATCAAGCATTTCTCGTAACCCGGGCGCAAGTGAATGCTTAAGCTCTCGCTGTGCTGTCACCATGGTGCATAAATCCTCAAAGCGCCGAGCTAGCTGTTTGGACAATGGACCAGAAATGTTGCACTTACGTTGCAACCATAACGCTGAGCGTGTGTTCCAGTTGAATTTTAAGCAGCGCTCTGTCGCCTGCTGATAGCCATCACAGCCATTTAATTTAACGCCATCGAGCAGGTCGTTGGTATTAGCAAATAGACGACGCGCAGAATCTGATGATATCAACCCTTGATCCAACATCCGTGCGTAAATTTCTTTCTCTTTTTGAGCCGCGGTTTTCAAGCCAATCAATGACCACGTATCTTTAGCAAGATCAGCGGCGTTATCGATGGATTTGACGGCCGTATTGCGCCGCTCATTGATGCTTTCTTGAACCTCGCTGACAAACTCAACCTCAGCCTCGCTGGACTCGGCATAGCTTTCTGCTTTTTTGCTGACGCCGACAAGAGCCTGCGAAAGAGCTTTGTTCTTTACAGCCTCATCAGCAGCGCTCAGTTTATCCAAGCCAAACATCTTCATTACAAATTGCACGGTCGTCGCGTTAACGAATAATGTGAAAAGTACAAAGCCACATACCATCATGCCAATAAAGCTTCTCATTTCTTGGTCAAATGCGCTGTTCTCCATGACTGCTAATGCCAGGGCCAAAGAAACAGCGCCGCGTAAGCCACCCCAAAACATCACTGAGCGGTATCCTATGCTGACCTGTCCAGCCAGTTTTGCTTTGATTAAAAGAGGTAGTAAGCCAAAGATGATTACGGCTCGTGCTATGAAAGCCGCTACTAACAGAATGACTAACCACAGCCATTGCTCTGCCGCGACATCGCGCATAATGACGGGAACTGCTAAACCCACTAATAGAAAAATAATGGAGTTGGCCATAAAACCGATTTGTTCCCACACATCGTGTAAGCCATGCCAGTTGCTCGGGGATATCACTGAGCGCCCCTGAGAGCCTATGACCAAGGCGGCTGTGACGACCGCCATGACGCCTGATACATGCAGGAAGTGCTCAGCGACGATAAATGATAAATAGGCCAGGGTGATCGAAAGAGTGGTCTTGGCGATGGGGATTTCGCCCAACCAGGCGAAAATCGCACAAAACCACCGGGCTAATAGATAGCCAACGATAATACCGCCGATAAATACCTTCAGAAAGGCAAAGGTGCCAGCCACTATGCCAGTGTCTGCATTGCCCAATAACATACCGGAGAGAAGGGTGAATGCCACAATTGCGGTGGCATCATTAAAGAGGCTTTCTCCTTCAACCAAGATCGCCAAACGTTTTGGCGCCCCCAAATCTTTAAATATCGCTACCACAGCAACTGGATCGGTCGCTGAAACGATAGCGCCTAAGAGCAAGCAAACAACTAAAGAGAATGGTACGACTGCCTGCATCACCAAGCCAACAAAGGCGGTGGATACGATTAAACCAATGATGGCCAAGAAAAGAATGGGCGCAATGTCTTCCATCAAACGTCGTACATCTATCGATAGCGCAGACTCAAATACTAAGGCTGGTAGAAATACGAAGAAAACCAGATCAGAGGTGATCTCAAAGGAGTCAAACGACAAAAAGAAATCAGATATGAACGGGATGTTAGAGTGTTCTAAGGCGAGTTTTGCTACGCCCAATAGGCTTCCGACGATGGCCAACATTACGGTGTGAGGAAACCTGAACCGGTTGGCAATGGGGAACATCAATACAGCAAGAGCGAGCAGGCCAGTAATGCCAAAAACAGGGGACCAAGTAGCGTGTTCGCCAGCCGCTGCAACCTCGGAAGCAAAAGAGTTATTCGGAAGCACTAACAGCATTATTGCTATTGTGGTCATAAACACAGAAAGTGCGTTTATATATTTGGACATAACCATTTTCCACACAAATTTTTATTTGTAATCAGTCTATCATGGTTTAAAACCCACAGCGTACCGAAGTGAGAGTGTGATATCCGCAAGCCACTTGAAATTTGGTTTCTGAGCATGATTAATAATTAACATTATTAATGGGCACATTGCGGTAGTATTCGCGCGTTCTGGTGGATGGATAATAGATTTATCAAATGTTAAAAAAAATAGGCAAAAGTGTTCTTTGGCTGCTCGGTTTGGCCCTTATATGCGTGGCCGGATTTATATTATTGTTGAAAGTGTTTCCACGCAACAGCATTCAATTGGTTTCACAGCTAACGGACTACCAAATAAGCGTCGAAGAAGCAGAGCTTGACCTCTGGCCGCTCACGGTTAGTCTAGGCCGCTTATCCGTTCACAACGATGTTGCTATCGAGATGCTAAACGTCAAGGAAGCGAAGTTTATTCTGGACTGGAAAGGCTTGATGCTTGGTCGTAATAACGTTTGGTTTGGGCATATTAGTGATGGTGACGTTGACTTAATCGCCAGTACAAAGTCGAGTACCAACGAAGAACTAGGGAGCGACGAGGAAGAGAATGCACTTAACATTCATCGCTTACTCAGTACATTGGCATTTCAAATAGAGAATGTGCGACTCAGGGTTGATCAAGAAGTCTACCTAGATATAGAAAAACTCAATACAAGCCTTAATACCTATACCGGCGTTAACGCTTCTGAGATAGAGCAATTGATTCGAGTGGATCTAGTCTATGGGGATGGGCGAGCAGCAATGCCGATTCACGGAACTCTGACCTCCTATGAAGTTGAGGGTCAATCTGAAATAGACATCAAGCTTGACAGCATAGACGTATCATCATTGCTTGATGTCGAGAGCAGCCAAACATCGATCGAGACCGTAGAAAATGAAAAAACTATGGATTGGAGTTGGTTAGATTCCGTGGACCCGATATCACTAAACCTATCGGCACAAAGTATCGATGCGAACCAACTAAGAGTCACCAACCTAGAGTCTAGGGTAGTGCTTGATCAGGATATTCAAGTCTCAAATTTTTCAGCGACTGTAACGACAGACTTGGCCAGTGGATACAGTTTCGATTCTCCGGTCAATTTCACTGCAAGCTTTAGGCCGGTCTCTAGTAAAACGAGTGCAGCCGATTTGCACAGTCAAATTGCCTTGGGGCTGGGTGATAGCAAAATTAATATGGAAGGACTGCTAAACATCAACGGACTTGCGGGGACGGAGTTGGAGCTGAATGTCAACGCCAGCGCTTTACCGCTGGCATCTAACGAAGATGACTCTCTTTTGGTATCCAGTGAGCAATATTTGCCACTACGTTTAACGACAAAAATCAGCGTAAACGAAGATGTGATTCACCTAAATGACTTTTCTGCGTCGGCGGGTATTAGTGAACTTGAGGGTATGCTCAAACTAGGCCATGAAGCTGGAACTGTTGCTAGCGTTACGGGCGAGATACACGCATCGCAGCTAAGTTTCAAAACACCTCAAGACCTGCAGGAAAAAGCAGTGGTGGTCACTGAGCCAGTTAACAAAAAAATATTTGATAATCAGGCTATTTCTTGGCCATGGGGCTCTGGTATGGATGTTGATCTAGCCGTGACGGCCGAGCGTGTAGATATAAACCAGTATTCTTTCAACAATCTAGCGCTACCGATTAAGTTGGATAGTCGGTCATTAGAAATAATGGATGCCAAAGCGAACTTTGCTGAGGGGTCTCTGGCAGGAAGCCTTGCCATGAATAGTATTGAGACTGGAGCAGCCATTGATTTTTCTGCTGACATAAAGGGCGTAAATCTAGATGCTGCAGGTATCCTTCCGGATGATCAGATTTCAGGAGGAAACGCCAGCGGTGTTATCAGTCTTAAGGCAAGCGGTGAGAGCACTCAATCGATCGCGGATAGCTTGCAGGGAAGTGTTTTGTTGGATATGCGAGATGCCAGAATAAGTAACTCTTCTTTGAATTTAATTGGTTCTGATATTTTATTAGAGACAATTAATAAGCTCAATCCGTTTGCAAAATCAGAGCCTTTTACCGAAGTTGAATGCGTTGTTATTAACGGGCTGGCCAGCGAAGGGGTGATTGACTTCAAAAAGTCATTGGTTATGGAGACAGACAAAATGGCGATTATTGGAAACGGTAAGCTGAACTTGGTAAATGAAAAAGTTGATATAGGCTTTACTCCAAAAGCACATGGTGGGGTTGGTCTAAATGCAGGCACGGTACTCAAGTTGATGGAAATAGGGGGTAGCTTAAGTAATCCTCATCCAGTCGTCAGCGCGGCTGGCTTGCTAAAAACTGGCGTGGCAATCGGCGCCGCTATGTCTACCGGTGGTGTGAGTTTATTGGCAGATGGTTTCATTAGTAAGGTGCCGAAGGGCACCGCATGTAAACGGGCACTTAGGGCTTTTGGTGATCCGACACTCAAGGATGCCATACCTACAAAGGTCAATAGTGATGAGGTTTTGCTAAAGCAGGACAAAGCCGATCTGCCCTCCATTCAAAATGAAGAGCTACTACCTAAACCAAATAGCGTCGTACCCGATTTAAAATAGTCTGTTGCCAGTAACTGGCAGGCCCAGCAAGAGATGCGGCGGTTATGCTATTTCAGCTTTTATCTATCGAGGTGCTGCCAGCTTTGTTGAGCCGACCCGGGCGCTTTTGTTTTGACACTTTGTTTATCAATGCGTCACGATCACTGACTTCGAAGCCGTGTTGAGTAATACGTTTTATCGGGCTGCCAATCAAACGCTGAATCGACTCTAGTGAGCGTTCTTCTTCTCGGCTCACAAACGAAATGGCATTCCCCTTATTTCCGGCACGGCCGGTTCGCCCAATGCGGTGTACATAATCTTCAGCCAGGTAGGGCAAGTTGTAATTAAGAACAAGATCTAGATCAGGGATATCTAAACCTCGGGCTGCAACTTCAGTTGCGATCAATACTTGAATTTCCCCCGACCGAAACTCAGCCAGTGCACGGCGGCGAGCATTTTGACGCTTGTCCCCATGGCAGACGGCGCAGGAGATTTTTGCTTCGCGTAGCGCTTTCTGCAGCTTATCCGCTTGGTGTGTGGTGCTGGTGAATACCAATACCTGATACCAATCATGTTTTGCTAGAAGGTCTTTGAATAAATCTACCTTACGCCGCTCTTCAACGGGGTAAACCACGTGTTCAATGGTGTCAGCGGCGGTGTTGGCTTTGGTGGTGCGAATCTCCAGGTGGTTGTGGAGAATCTTATGCGCAAGTTCGTTAACCGCCGCAGACAAGGTGGCAGAGAATAAAGCCGTTTGGCGCTTTTTGCGAGTGCGCTGCAGAATAGTTTCAACGTCACGTACAAAACCCATATCAAGCATTCTGTCTGACTCGTCTAATACGACGTATTCCACAGCGGAGAGTGTCACATTGTGTTCGGCAATATGCTCTAACAAACGACCGGGTGTGGCGATGAGTACATCGATGCCTACTTTTAGTTTACTCGCTTCGCTGCTCAGCTTAGCACCACCGAATACAGCATTGACCTTTAGCGGTAAAAATTCGGCGTAAGCGCCTATGGTGCGTGCCAGCTGCTCCGCCAATTCACGTGTGGGCGTTAGAATCAGTGCGCGTGGCATGGTATCTGTAGGCTCAGTTGCAGAGTCAATCATCCGTTGGAGTATTGGAATCGCAAATGCCGCAGTTTTACCTGTGCCGGTTTGTGCTATAGCCAATATATCCTTGCCTTGGCGGGCAGGCACAATCGCTTGCTCCTGAACCGGAGTCATCTTTTTATACCCACAGGCATCGATACCTTTTTGTAGGTCTGGGGCTAAGTCGAGTGAGGCAAAGTTCATACTGATTCCTTAATTAACGCTAAGCATTCTGTGCTGACAATTCAAAGGGCGATAATAGGGCATTTTGATCGTTAAAACGGCCTAATTCATATTTTTATTGCTCGCAGTTACTGCTTTAATTCGAGTGTATAATCGCCAAAATGAGCAACTCAACTCAAGCTTCACCTAACAATCGCAACGTCTGGGCCTTAGCCGGCCCGATAATTATTTCCAATCTATCCATTCCCTTGGTCGGCGCCGTCGACACAGCGGTCGTTGGGCACCTTCCAGAACCACAAGCCATTGGTGCCGTCGCACTTGGCGCGCTGATTTTCAGTTTTCTATTCTGGGGCTTCGGTTTCCTAAAAATGGGCACGACAGGGTTTGTTGCCCGAGCTTATGGTGCTAATGATCAGCAAATGCTATCGGATACCTTGTTGAGAGTTATCTTGCTCGCGTTGGGGTTTGGCATTATCAGCATTCTTCTCAGTTACCCATTGGTCGAATTTGCTTTGGTCTTGTTGGACAGCACAGAACAAATTGAAAGCCTCACGGCAAGCTATGCGTACATACGTATCTGGAGTGCGCCGGCGACACTGTGTACTTATGTATTCACCGGCGTCTTGATCGGCATGCAGAATACTCGTCATGTATTAGTGATTTTACTGGTACTTAACATTACTAATATTTTGCTCGATATTGTATTTGTAGTGGGGTTCGAGATGGGGGTTGAAGGTGTCGCTTGGGCAACCCTCATTGCGGAATACCTTGCTGTGTTCTGTGGGGTGTTTCTATTACGTAAACCAATCAATGCTGCATTAAAAATATCAAGTTGGAAAAAAGTCATTGAGCGCAGTGCACTGACTCGTTTAATGAAAGCCAATGGCGATATATTTATCCGTACACTCTGCCTTGTTTTCTCTCTAAGTTACTTCACGGCATTAAGCGCAAGCATGGGGGAGGTGATACTCGCTGCTAATGCAATATTATTGCACTTACAAAGTATAATGGCCTATGCGCTGGATGGATTCGCACACGCCGCTGAAGCATTAACCGGCAAAGCTTACGGTGCCAAAAATCGCAAAGCATTCAAGCAGTCGGTTAAGTTGACCAGCTTATGGGCAATTGGCTTTGCGTTCTTAATCTGTGTTATTTATTTTTTATTCGGTGAATGGATTCTAGGATTGTTTACCAATATTGATACGGTGTTGGCAACAGCATCGATTTATCTTCCGTGGATGATCATCGCTCCAATCGTCTCAATTTGGAGCTTCCAAGCTGATGGAATATTTATTGGCTCTAGCTATACCAAGGAAATGCGTAACGCGATGGTGGTATCCACTCTGATCTATCTTGCCCTATTGCACTGGCTCGTACCTTTGTGGGGCAACCATGGTTTATTTCTTTGCTTGAGTTTATTTATGGTAATTAGAGCGCTAACACTTGGGTGCTATTACCCAAGGATAATTGCTGAAATTCGAGATTGAAAAGGTTGATAGGCCTGTTGTTCAACGGGGCTTTCTAGGGTAGCTCAAAGTGAGGTTTGATTAAGTTATTGATATTGTTTTGTTGCTCAGAAGTGGAATATGGATATGCCGTTTGCTGACCGAAGGATGGAGAAATGTTCCTGCTTTTATTTCGAACCTAAGAGGTCTACCTAAACACTTCTTTGAAATGACAATTAAATAACATTACATCTCGTTGTTAGTGCCCCAAAATTGTTCCAGGTTTATGGTTTTATCTACAGTTCTTAAGATTTTTGAATTCGAACAGACAAACAGTTAGAACAACAAACTAATTGGCAGTGCAAAAAACTGTTTGTCATCAAATCGAAAAGGTAATATTTTTTGACCAGTATAAAATAAAACCCCCTGTACAAATTTTTGTCCACTAAACTCCGTTAAAATTCTTAGCCCTTTAAAGTCCTTTTCATTTATTGTTGAAGAGGCTTTTACTTCAATGCCAATAATATCGCCATTATTTAGTTCAAGCACCAAGTCGACTTCATTTTTTCTTTTATCACGAAAATGAAATAGAGAGATTTCATTTTCTGACCATCCGGACTGTTTTAGTATTTCTAAATAAACGAGGTTTTCAAGCAAGGAGCCATAATGTTGAGTTGATATCAATTGTGAAGGTGTGCGCAACCCTAGAAGATGGCAGGCAAGCCCAGTATCAATAAATTGCATCTTAGACATCTGAATTAATCTTTTTGATCTGTTTTTTAAATAGGAAGGTAGTCGTCTCACGATAAACATTAGATCAAGGATTTCGACATAGCTTTTGATTGTTTTTTCATCAATTGCTAAGTTATTACTGACGCTTGAATACTTCAGTAAATTACTGCTGATTCCAGCTAGATAAGGAATTAATGCTTGGATTTTTGAATAGTAGTCGCCACGCGCTGCATATAAACTTTCAAAGTCTTTAAAAAGGCGACCTTCTAGATATGATTTAAACCAGACTTGTTGAGCACGCTTACTTTTCGTTTGTGCTTCTGGGTAGCCACCATTGATAATCCGTTGGGCAATTTGTTCTTTTGTTATAGTAGATAATGGGGCGCTAATGAATTCTCCATTAACTAAATAATCAATAATATTGAAAGAGTTTTCACTCATTTCAGACAATGATAGAGGATACAGTTCTACGCGAGCCATATGTCCAGGTAATGATTCCTGTGTTTTTGCAGAGCGAAATATGTCAGCAGAACCAGTTAAGAAAAACTTACCTTTGAAATTTAAATTTAATTGGTCTGATGCTTCTTTAATTGCAGGAACAAGTTCTGGTGCATATTGAAACTCATCAATAATGACCTTCTTACCTTCAAATGTCTGGATAAAACCATGTGGGTCACTCTTTACCGATGCCAATGCTGCGCTGTCATCTAAGGTTATGTACTCCATATTAGAGTTTTGAGCTATTTTTTTTGCTAAAGTTGTCTTTCCAGCTTGTCGCGGTCCAGTTAAATAAACAATTCTGAACTCAGCAAGTAGTTCATTTAATACTGGTAACAATTTTCTATCGAACATGAATTGAATTAGCAAAAGTTTCTATGCCTAAAGATTACTGAGTTATTCCGTAAAATACAATACGTTATTCCGTGAAAAACGTATCCTTATTCCGTAAAACCCACAATCTGGAGAGATTGAAGGGTTGCAAAACCAACAGCCATCGCCTGATGTCGCAAGATTTGTAACTGTAGAGTAAAGTATGATTTATCGAGTCAATGTCCCCAAATTGTTCCAAGTTGATAAAAGTCTTTATTTGGATTGATGTAAATAGTGCCCGGAGTGGATTTATTCGTGCTTCCGTGCACCGCGCGGGCGGCCCCGTCATCCCGTTGGCGCGGCTACGCCATTCAAAACTGTTCCAGACAGTTTTGTGAACCCAGGAGGTTCTCGAGCTACGCTGCGAAACCTCATCAAAAGAGGATTGCTCGTCTCATCCTGAGACTCGCCCTGCGGGCCGGTCTACGACCGTCCAAAATTGTTCCGGATAGGAGTGGTACATGGATGTGCCGTTTACGGACCAAAGGATGGAAATTTGTCGAACCTGGAAGCTTCTCGAAAAACGCTCCGAAATACCATTTTAAAAGGCCACAAAAAACGTCACCTATTTAATGGCGTCCCGGAGAGGATTCGAACCTCCGACCTGCCGCTTAGGAGGCGGCTGCTCTATCCAGCTGAGCTACCGGGACATGTGCTTATTATATATTTGATTGACGCGTGAATTCTAATTTTAGTCAGCCTTCGGCCGACATCGGCGGCCTTTATTCGCCTCCTCCCTGAGGCTCACCCTAAAGGGCTGCCTGTGGCAGTGCAAATTCATTCCAGATGAATTTGTCCAGCTGAGCTACCGGGACATCTTAGTCTAGTAGATGATTTCTTAAGCGCGTTCTACGTATTCACCAGTTTCAGTATTCACTTTCACTTTCTCACCGACATTGACGAAGGTTGGAACCGTTAGCCGAATGCCGGTTTCCATAATCGCTGGTTTACCACCACTCGCTGCTGTTTGGCCTTTAACCACGGTTTCGGTTTCCTTAACTTCAAGAATAACGTTTGAAGGAAGGTCTAAGCCGATAGCCAATTCGTCATAGAAATTAATTTGTACATCGGTGTTGGGTAACAAATAACCAATTTGATCACTTAGATCATCTTCGCTCAAAGTCATTTGTTCAAAATTTTCTGTATCCATGAAAATATGCGTATCGCCTTCAGCGTATAAGTACTGCATTTTTCTTGGTTCAACGTGTGGCTTTTCAACCTTGTCGGTTGAACGGAAGCGTTCATTTAGTTTGGTTCCGTTCATTATGTCTTTCATTTCACACTGAACGAAAGCACCACCTTTGCCCGGTTTTACGTGACTCTTCTTAAGAACTCTCCATAAATTCCCGTTGTGCTCAATAAGACTTCCAATGCGAATTTCGTTGGCGGATATTTTAGACATGATGATCTCGAAGTTAAAAAAGTATAAGGCTTTCGCTAAAGCGGCGATTATAGGGGAATCGTAGTCTCCTTGACCAGTTATAATAGAG
>CAJQNY010000045.1 GCA_905479805.1 uncultured Arenicella sp. | reverse complement strand
TCCCAATGATGAAAGAATTCGTTTCGAACAAGAGGTTCTATACCCAATGGCAGGTATTGACCCGAAGGGCGCGGTGTTGCTTGAGCGTGTTGAAGAGCTTTTGGCTGAGTTGAAGTATTCTAGAATTGCGATTGGAAAGTTATATTTGGATGGCAAGATTAGCCGTGACGAAGCGGTTACGAGAACCATAAAATATTCACTCGTTTCGGAGAAGAAGGCCAATGCATCGATTCGCTTTGTGGAACAATATCGAGCCTATGTGCTGAATTACAGTATTGGTGAGCATCTAATAGACGCATTTATTGCTAAGAGAAGTGAGACTCATGAGGAACGTTGGGGGCAATTTAAACAACTATTAACTGAGTTGAAAACCGCCTCAGACTTGGTCGACTAGGGTTGAGCTTCACGACCCTTGATTAAAAAATATATAGGCTTGCCTGTTAACCCTAACTAGTTGGAAATAGCAGAGGCTATGAGATATTGAGCTTTTCAGCTGTCGAAGAAGTGCAACTAAGTTTGGTTCATTCGGCGAATTAACGCTGAAGTAGGTTATGAACTTATTTGACCGATTACAGTACTAGTCAAAATTTGAAATAACATAGTCGACTCTATCTTCCACGCTTGGTCTACGACGGCCAGTTTTGCCCTCAATTTCTTTTAGCCTTGGGAGTAATCCTTTTTGGTTGGCGGTTTGAATGGCTAACCCAGGGCGAGCATTGAGCTCTAGCACCAAAGGGCCACGCTTCTTATCCAAAACAATGTCTGCACCCAGGTAACCGAGCCCGGACATTTCATAGCAACTAGCAGCTAGGTGCAATAAACTCGGCCAGTTATCTACTTGAATATTGGCCAGTTGTTTACCGGTGTCAGGGTGGGCTGTCACGGGCCGGTCATATTGGACGGCCGAACGTGCGCGGCCTTGGGAAACGCAAATACCGACACCCACAGCTCCTTGGTGCAGATTTGCTTTGCCATCGCTGGCGTGGGTGGCGAGACGAAGCATCGACATGACTGGATAGCCCTGGAATACAATCAATCGTAGATCAGGTACTCCTTCATGGCTCAAACCATCGAAAACAGGGTCGAACTCTATTAGTGCCTCTATCATGGCCACATCAGCCGTACCGCCAAGGCTAAACAGCCCGGCTAAGATATTGGATGTATGACGAATGATTTCGTCAGAATTCACGTATTCACCGCTGGCTTTCTTGTAGCCATTCTCATTTTTTTCGAGAATGACCAAAATACCTTTTCCGCCACTGCCTTTGGCGGGTTTGATGCAAAACCCGTGATGCCGGTCCAAGATTTTTTCGATATCTCTGACATCATGCTGATAACGAATTACTCCCAGTAGCTCTGGAACTGCAAGGCCATACTCCATTGCCAACTCTTTGGTTTTTAACTTGTCATCTACGTTCGGGTAAAGTTTACGGTCGTTGTAGCGTGCTACGTAAGAGAAATTACGTTGGTTCATTCCCATTACGCCGCGACGGCGTAGCTCAAAGGGATTTGCAAATGCGAGCATGTGCGCTTAGTCGTCGGTCATGGGCTTGAAGCGACGCAGCTCTAACAGCCGGTATCCGGTATATTGACCCATTAATAAAATGGCAGCCATGATCAAGGCGTGCACGCCAAGGAAGTTAAATGCCCAGTGACGGATTAACGTATTGTCCATCATCAAATAGGCAACAACCGCGACGATTAAACTCCCCCCGCCTTGTATTAATACCTCCTTACCGCCTTCTTCTTCCCAAAGAATAGACATACGTTCGATGGTCCAGGCGAGAATGATCATCGGAAAGAATGTAATGGTCATTGCATCGCTTAGCCCAAGTTTGAAGGCAATAATTGTAAAGAGAACAATCATTCCAATGACCAGTATGACCACTGCTGATATTCGCGATACCAGTAATAAGTTCAAATGTGAGAGATAGGAACGGATCACCAATCCAGTAGAGACAATAACCAAAAAGCCTAAAACACCATTGAGCAGTTCAGTTTGTATGAACGACGTTGCAATCAGGATAGGCATAAAGGTGCCGCTACATTTAATGCCAATGATGATTCGAAGAAAAACCACAACTAACGCACCAATTGGTAGGAGTAGAATGCCCTTAAATAAATTTTGTTCAGCGATGGGTAGGTTGTAAAGCCCTGAATTAAACAAGTCAGAGTCACTGAGAGATGCTTTGGCTTCTTGTAAAGCGCTTTTATTGACTCGGCTAATCGAAAATTTAATATCCGAATTGCGGCCACCCTCTACGTCCAACAAGCCGGGGGAGTCCTGCTGCCATATTAAAACCGGAAGTTCAGGATCAAGGTCACTCGTCTCCAAATTATATAGCTGCCAAGCTTTGTCTAGGTAGACCTTTACTAAGGGCACCAATGACTGATTGCGGCGACCGTCGTCTAAAATTAATCCTCCCACGCGCTTCGAAGGTACTCCGGCCATATCTAACAAATGAACGAATACTTGAGTTTTAGAGTACTTGGAAAGCAGCAATGCGACATTTTGATTCTCAGCGCTGAGGTCCTTTTGAATTTCTAGAAGTAGTAGCGCGGTATCTCCAGAGCGGTCATAAGCTCCATTTAAAATGGTTTGTGCTGAGCTTTGATAGGGTTCTTCCCATGTATCTAAAGGTGGCTCTGTGGTTGGCGGTGGCTCGAACGCCCGTTTGCTCACCTCTTTATAAGAGCCACGGTAATAGAGCGTCTGCGGGCCATCAACAAGACGTTTGCTCCAGATTACTTTTGGCATTTTTTGGTCGCGAAGAACGTGCACGCCGTATGCGGGAGATGCGGTGAATTCTTCGACTAATTCAAACCCCGCATCATCAGGTAGAGAGAGTTGAGCATTTACCGCAGCTTGCTCGCCAGTGAAGCTTATCTCCGCTTCGATTTGCCAGATAGTGACTTGTTCCCCAGTGGTTAGTGGAACACCCATCTCGACATGACGGTAATAAATGGTAGAGACACCGATAACGATGAGCGACAGTATTAGAAAGAAAAAGGGGGCTCTCTCTGACATGGCTATTTAAGCTTTATTAGGTACTTACGGCTTACATCTACAATCGCGATATCACGAAGGAAACTACGGCCGATAAGTAGGCGATAATCCAAGAAGCTACGATTCGCAAGGTTAAAAATTTGCTTTTTGTATTTCTTGTCACCAATTTGAATGTTCATTTTAATTTCGATGCGATCGTCGGTAATTGAACCGCTTTGTTTTATTTTTACTTTATCGAAGACAGGGTATTCGTAGACCCGGGCATTTTTCTTGTTATTGAGCGAAAACCGCACCCAATTGTCACCATCTCGTTCAAAGGGTTTTAAGTTAAATACGCCAATTGAGGAAGTTTCTGCACCCGTGTCGATACGGGCATTGAGGATCAAAGCTTCATTACTTAATCGTACTCTCTCAACCGCACCGAGGAGTAACTTATTGCCTAAGCTCTTCTTTACTTTTTTGTTAGAGCAGCGCTCAACAACCTTAGTAGTTTCTTTGGCCTTTCTGAGATCTTCAATTTTCTGATCGAGCTTTTTGATGCTCGCATCGCAGCTCGATGCGATTTTAAGCGAGATATTCTTTTCAATAGACTCGATTCTCTGGGCAACTTGTTCTAGTTCGCTGGGTTGACTAGGGTCATTCACCGGTTGCGTGATGCAGCCGCTTAAAAGCAGGGCGAGCAGGATTTGTATTTTAGGGAGTTTAGACATTGGGTAGAGATTTG
>CAJQNY010000044.1 GCA_905479805.1 uncultured Arenicella sp. | reverse complement strand
TCAAAAACTATAATTTTATTGGAGTCTTGATTGAGTAAAAATAGAATGTCGGAAACCTTGTTATAAGTTGCGTCAATTACCAATGTGTGCTTACCGAGTTGTTTGGATAGATATTTTTTACGAAACGGTGTGCGTTGTCGGTTAAAGCCATTTAGTGAGCTCCCTTGAAATTGCTGTGTCATTAATGAGGTGATCGCATAAAAGCTGCGCGTAAAAAGGGATGATCAAACAGCCTTTACTGCCAAAACCGTTGAAACAATAGGCATTGTTTAGATTCTGCATAGCTCCAATGAATGGCCGCCGATCTTTGCTGGCGGGTCGAATTCCTGCCTGGTGTTCTATTACTTCACCACTGAAATGGGTGTTTTCGTGCAGGCTTGTTAGTAATTTTTCCGCTGTTTCTTCGCTTGTTGTCAGATCAAGATCATTCCACTCATAACTTGAACCAAGCTTGACAACCTGCGAAGAACTAGACGGCGCCATCCAATCTCCCCAGTTGAGTAATCTACCGTCATAATCTTGCTCAAGCTTAAGACTGAGTATTTCTCCTTTGGCCAGTTTAAAAGGTAGGTGATTCAGCCAAGGATTTGCAATGGCGGCTGCGCCTTCACAAAATATTACGGCCTTGGCACGAATTTCCCCGAGAGCAATATGCTGGCCTTCATTTTTTAGGTCTTGGTAGTTAACCTTCATTTTTCGTAATGCACTATGTTGCTCTAACCAAACACTCACAGAGTCCAGAAGTTGTTTACAGTCAACCACAGCAGAAGAATTGACCCCAATTGAACCGATTTGAGGGTTATGGAATTCAGTTGGGCTTTCGTCGAAGTCGTGCAATATTTCCTGGTATTCCGGTTGTTCTAGCCTTTTGCCAAGATAATCAAGTTGACCGGTATTTCTAATTAGCCTTCTTTGTTTCACGAATGAAATGAGTTCTGTCTGAATGGCGTGGCCCATGCTGGCGTAGCATTGCTTGGCAACTGCATAATAGTGTTCGAAATCTTGGCTTAGACTTAAGCGGTGGCCAGTTATTGGGTTGATCATTCCGGCAGCGACTCTTGATGAGCTTTGATGATGATGATTGTCTATTACCAGCACCGATTGCTTCTCCGCCATTAGATGGTAGGAAAGTATCGAGCCAGCGAGGCCTTGGCCGATTATTAAATAGTCGTAGGGAATAGCTTTCATTCGTTAAAGTCTATGTGTCAGAAGCGCGAATAGGAGTATAAATGCCTACTACTATTAGTTTCGTCTTGATGGTAACCTTTTCAGATGATTATAACTAAACGCGGTTAGTCCCGGGCGATTACGCATGTCCAATAGTCTAATAACGCAACGTAAGTTTCTGCCTTATTTTTGCACGCAATTTTTGGGTGCGTTCAACGATAATTTATACAAGAATGCCTTAGCGATTCTCATTACCTATCGGCTCGTGGTCGAGAATGATGCGATTCTGCAGAATGTAGCGCTAGTGGCTTTTATCGCGCCATTTCTAATGTTCGGTTCTACGGCCGGGCAATTGGCCGACAAGTATGAAAAATCATGGTTGATACGTAATATTAAGTTAGCCGAAATTGTCATTATGATTCTAGGTTGCGTGGCCTTGTATCTGAAATCAGTCGAACTAATGCTAGCTATATTATTTTTGCTCGGTACTCAGTCGGCTTTTTTTGGACCGATCAAATACAGCATTCTGCCCCAGCACTTAGAAAGAAATGAAATTTTAGGCGCGAATGGATATGTTGAGGCAGGCACCTTTGTCGCTATTTTGTTAGGGACGATTATCGGTGGTTTCTTAGGCGGGAGAGAATCGCTAGAGTATCCGTTGATGGTCGCCTTGGTCGCTATCGCGCTACTTGGTTGGTTTACCAGTCAAAAGATACCAGATGC
This sequence comes from uncultured Arenicella sp., assembly GCA_905479805.1. Classification (GTDB taxonomy): domain Bacteria; phylum Pseudomonadota; class Gammaproteobacteria; order Arenicellales; family Arenicellaceae; genus Arenicella. The sequence goes on along the minus strand of CAJQNY010000044.1, from coordinate 57,252 downwards.
ACTTGCAGCCAGCCCAGAACTGAAAGTTTCATTGAATGTTTGGCAGAGTACCAAAAAAATCATTAATTTGGCTCGAGCGAATAGACCCGTCTATTTGGCTATATTGGCAATTTCTTGGTTTTGGTTTTTTGCTTCGATAGTCTTAACGCAGTTTCCTACCTTTGCTAGCCAAGTCCTTTATGGTGACTACAGTGCTGCTACCTTGCTATTGGCTACCTTTACCATTGGCATTGCCGCTGGTTCTATGACCTGTTCTAAACTTTCAGGTGGCCGCGTTGAAATTGGCTTGATGCCATTGGGTGCCTTAGGCATTAGCTTTTTCACTTGGCAGTTAAGCACCTCGATGGTGCCGCCCGCCGAAGAGTTACGCACGCTTATGGAAATGCTGGCTACCGACGGCACTTGGTGGGTCATATTGAATATGACGATGATTGCTTTCTGCTCGGGTATGTTCATTGTGCCGTTGTATGCATTCATTCAAATTCGAACCGAAGAAGGCCTGCGTTCGAGAATGTTTGCCGTCAATAATATTCTGAACTCAATCTTCATGGTGGTTGCTGGCGGCTTGGCAGCCTTGATGCTTTATTTGGACTTCACCGTTCTGCAGATTTTTAAGGTAGCCGCCATCCTGAATTTTATTGTTACGCTCTATATTATCTCTGTGGTTCCGCATTTCGTATTACGGCTAATTGGATGGTTATTGATTCACAGTGTGTATCGAATTAAGAAACAAGATTTGCATCATATTCCTGAAGAAGGTCCAGCTTTGGTGGTGTGCAATCATGTAAGTTTTGTTGACCCAATAATATTACTGGCGCTTTCTCCACGACCTGCACGATTTGTGATGTATTACTCATTCTATGAATTGCCGATCATAAAATGGGTGTTTAAATCTCTGCGATCAATTCCGATTGCGACAAAACGTGACCGGCCCGAAATGTTGGAACAAGCCATGAATTCCATCGCAGAATCTTTAGACGATGGCCATCTGGTTTTCATTTTCCCCGAAGGCGGAATCACCAAGAATGGTGAGATTGCTAAGTTTCAGCCTGGCATGGAAAAAATACTAAAAAGAAACCCGGTGCCTGTAGTGCCCGTGGCGTTAAAAGGAATGTGGGGAACCTGGTTCTCGCGCCATAGAGGAAGAGCAATGAAAGGAATGCCTAGGCGTTTTATGAGTAAAATTTCGGTGATTAGCGGGCCCCCTGTGCCGGCGGAAGAGGCAGACCGAATAAGAATGTTTGACAAAGTAGTCGCCTTGCGTGGAGATGAGCGATGATGGGAGATATGCAACGCTGTAGTTGGTGTGGGGAAGACGAACAGTATCAGGCCTATCATGACGAGGAGTGGGGCGTTCCTGTCTATGACGATCTAAAATTATTTGAAATGCTTAATTTGGAGGGCGCCCAAGCAGGATTAAGTTGGATTACCGTATTGCGGAAGCGTGAACATTATCGCAAGGTGTTCGATGGCTTTGACCCAGAAAAGATAGCGAAATATACCCAAGTTAAACGTGAAAAATTATTAGCTGACGCAGGAATAATAAGAAATAAATTGAAGGTTAATGCATTTATCGTGAATGCTCAGTTGTACCTTGAAATGCAAGAGCGCGCACTGCGCGGTGAAGGGCCCACATTTTCTGAATTTTTGTGGTCTTTTGTTAACGGTACACCAAAAATCAACCACCCAAAAACGATGGCGGACGTTCCGGCGACCACTGCAGAATCAGATGCGTTGAGCAAAGCGCTTAAAAAGTTAGGTTTTAAGTTTACTGGCAGCACCATCTGCTATGCATTTATGCAGGCCTGCGGCATGGTGAACGACCATGCTGTCGACTGTTTCAGATATGGGAAATAAGCAGGAACTTGCTTATGGTTGCGAGGAGTACCACAAAGTTTTAATTGGCTAAAACGGCTTTATGGCCAAGAGCTGTACAAGCAGCCAGTATTTTTTCACAAACCGCATCAATTTCTTGCTGATCTACTCCCCGCACCACCATGACGACAGAGTATTTGATCTGGCTGGTCGCGCGGTCTTGTGGGTAACTGCCGATGTCAACATTGGGGTGCGCATCTTGAATTTCTTGTAAATCCTTGGCTATTTCGCCTTCGCGAACATTCGCATGGACGGCTGAATTCAATATGGCGGAACCTACTTCAAGTCGGTCCAATGAAGCTTCTAACATGGTCTGCATAATGCGCGGAACGCCAGCCATGACGAACACATTTTCGACTCGGTAACCAGGAATGGCACTGCCACCAGTTTCAATTATCTCGGCACCTTCCGGCGCATAGGCCATGCGTTGTGCAGCGGTCGTAAATTCAAGTCCTTTGGCATCCAAGTAACTTTTAAACAGATCGAAGACGCTTTGCTGGATAACATTTTTCACGCCAAAGGCTTTGGCGATCGAATCTGAGGTTATGTCGTCATGAGTCGGTCCGATGCCGCCAGTCGTGAAAACGTAATGATATTTCTTCCGTAAGTGATTTACTGCGGCAACTATTTCGTCTTCTATATCAGGCACTATTCGTGTCTCTCGCACCCTAATGCCCTGCTGTTCAAGCGTCTTGGCGATATGCGCTAAATTTACATCTTGTATGCTCCCAGACAATAGTTCGTCACCGATTAATAGCACGGCTGCACTTAGTGTTTCTTTCATATTGGGTTATTGGTCATTTGTCACATTAATAAGGATTGTTAATTAAACGGCTTGATCTATGTTTTTTATTAACAAGTCGATTATAGTAAGCGCTGGGTAGAACTGGAAAGTTCTTTAGTTGTAAATTTAGGGTTGGGTAATCATGATAAACGAAAAACATAAATGGGTGACATTTTATAATCCTCGAAATGGTCGCGTGCGTATTAATGCGTGTACTAAATGTGGTGTGGCAAAAGATCCGCGTGCTCATTTAGTCGCGTGTGAGGTCAAGGGATTGGAGCATCATGGAATGAAAAAAATGGGCTGGGAAGAGCTGCCGGGCTACGCTTAAAACCAGTTTCTACCGCTAATGCTGAAAAGCCACTTACCAGTTTGGTTTTAAGGTTTAAGTTCGAATAAGCTTTGCACATTTTGCGTGGTGACTCTCGCAACTTCTTCGCGTGTTGAGTCGAGACATTTAGCGACTGCGTCTAGTATGTACGGAAGGTATTCTGGGCTATTTCTTGTGCCACGATGCTGAGACACAACCATGTCGGGAGCATCTGTTTCCAGTACTATGTGCTCAAGTGGGATCGCCTTTAAAAGAGCTCGTAGCTTAGTAGATCGTTCATAGGTAAGCATGCCACCGAAGCCTAAATAGAAACCCATTTCTATATACTTATGCGCTTGCTGAATACTGCCGTTGAATGCGTGTACAATCCCTCCGTTCACGCCAATGTTAGCTAAGATGCGAATGCACTCATCGTGAGCTTTACGATTGTGAATAATGACGGGGAGTGCTTGGCGCTTTGCTATAATAAGTTGCTTGGTAAAGAAAATCGTTTGTTTGTCACGGTCCAGATCTTTTAGGTAATAGTCGAGGCCAATTTCGCCAACGGCTATCGGTGAATGCGCGTCAATGAGATCATCCAATTCAACAAGGTGTTGTGGTTGGTGTTGATCAATAAAAACCGGATGAAGTCCTAAGGCAAGTTCTAGCGAGTTACTTTGTGAGCAGATCTGTATGGTATTGGCCCATGAGTCTTGTGTGACACTAGGCACAATGATTTTAGATACGCCGATTTGCTCGGCTCTGAGTAATACTTGCGGTCGATCGTGGTCAAACTCCGCGAAATCAATATGACAATGTGAATCTATCAGGCGTGGCTCTTTGTTTACTTGCATCGACCTAGTTTAGCTTATTTTATGAATAATCCGGATACCTTAATTAATACCGATACCTCTTCGGCGACAGAAAACTCACGTCGCTTTGGCGGTATAGAACGACTGTATGGAGAGGCAGGCCTGCGCAGACTATCGGAAGCGCATGTTTGTGTCATTGGGGTGGGTGGTGTTGGCTCGTGGGTGGTAGAGAGTTTGGCTAGGACGGCCGTCGGGAAAATTACGATGATCGATATGGACGTCGTTTCTGTTTCAAATATAAATAGGCAGATTGTCGCCACAACAGATGCGGTAGGGCGAGATAAGATTGCTGTGATGAAAGATCGGGTAGAGCAGATCAATCCAGACTGTGAAGTGACACCGATTGATGAATTCATTAACCGGGAGAACTTAGATCAACTCATGCACAAAGGGTTTGATTACGTAGTCGACTGTATTGATGACTATCGCACCAAAGCGGCTCTGATAAATTACTGCAGAGAACACAAGATAAAAATTTTGACTGTAGGCGGAGCAGGTGGGCAGAGCGACCCGAGTAAGGTTCGTCTAAGTGACCTCAGTCGAACACAGCATGATGTATTGCTTGCTACCACTCGTAAATTGTTGAGACAAGATTATAGCTTTGCTAGAAACCTAAAACGTAGTTTTGGTGTCCCAGCCGTCTATTCAGATGAACAAGCAGTCTACCCGGATGGGCAAGGTGGATTGAGCCCACAGCGTCCGCCCTATATCGACTTTTCTCAGGAAGGTATCACCGAACAAGGTAGTGGCTTAAATTGCGCAGGTCATTTGGGTTCTGTCACCCACGTTACGGCCACCTTTGGCTTTTTCGCCTGTGGCCATATTATTAGAGAGATATGCTGTGGGTAGTGAAACTAATTTGGCGACAAACTTGAAGCCGACACCGATTGTCTTATGTACGTTAAATGCGCGTTATATTCACAGTGCTTTTGGACTTCGGTATCTACAGGCTAATTTGGGTGATTTTAAAGATCAGTGTGTGATTGAAGAATTCACTCTTGAATCCCGTGCAGAGGATATTGTTGAGAAGTTATTGCTCCATGATCCCAAGGTAGTGGGTTTCGGTGTCTATATTTGGAATATTGACCAAACCGAAAAAGTTGTAGCCTTATTAAAGGCAGTGGCGCCTGATGTGGTCATCGTGTTAGGCGGGCCCGAAGTGAGTCATGAAATTAGTGGTCAATCCATTGTTGGCTTTGCCGACTACGTGATTACGGGGTGGGGTGAGAAAAGCTTTTCGTTATTAATAGAGCAATTACTTTGCAATGACAGTGATGGCGACGGAGATGGTTCTAATTATCGAGCCGGGCGAACGTCAACACAAGAGGCGGTCGTTATTGCCGGAGAGCAGCCGAAGCTTGATCAGATAACGATGCCGTATGAACTTTATTCAGATGAGGATATAAAGAATAGAATTCTCTATGTGGAAGCGTCACGAGGTTGCCCGTTTAAATGTGAGTTTTGCTTGTCGGCATTGGATAAGACTGCCTGGCCTTTTGATCTTGATCTATTTCTGTCTGAAATGGATGTTCTTTACAAACGAGGCGCGCGACACTTTAAATTTGTGGATCGTACTTTTAATTTGAAAATTAAGAGTAGTTTGCGAATTTTACAGTTCTTCCTTGAACGCATGGATGATGATCTATTTCTGCATTTTGAAGTCATTCCCGATCACTTACCGGAAGCACTTAAGGAAATGATTTTACGTTTTCCAGTAGGCGTGCTGCAATTTGAGATAGGTATTCAGACTTTTAACCCTGAGGTCCAAACCCTTATTAGCCGTCGGCAGGATAACGATAAAGCACAAGAAAATCTAAAGTGGATCACGCAGAACACAAATGCATATGTGCACGCTGATCTTATTTTTGGGTTGCCGAGTGAAACAGTAGAGAGTTTTGGTAAGAGTTTTAACCAATTGGTGGAACTCGCGCCGCACGAGATACAAGTAGGGATATTAAAGCGATTAAAAGGTTCGCCCATTGTTCGCCATACACAGGCCCATAAATTGGTGTTTAACCCCAATTCCCCGTTCAGTATTGTTTCCAGCGATACGGTTAATTACCAGGCAGTACAGGCGGTAAATCGATTTGCCCGTTATTGGGATTTAATTGGAAACTCTGGGCGGTTTAAAGCGTGTAGGGAGTTGATCTTGGCCGATGAACCTTACGCAAGATTCGATCGTTTGAGTAGGGCGTTGTTTGAGAGAACGGGACAAACACATAAAATCTCTTTGCTGCGCCTTTATGATCTAGTCTTTGACATTGGCGTAGAGGTCTTGGGAATTGACCCGTCTGCTTTACGTTTATGCATTGAGACTGATTTTGATAAGTCCGGTCTGAAATCAATCCCTCGATGTCTTGTGGAAAATAGAAAGATAACTAAGTCGGAAAGCACTCTGAGAAATAAACAACGGCACAATAGCCGTCAGTCAAGACACTAAATTGACATTCTATCGATGCCAATTGGCTCAATTCAATTGTTAATTTAGTTTAGCTTTGGGCATAATCCAAACAATTGTGTGTCTTAAGCAGGCACTAACCATTTAAACATTTTCAAAAGGTAATCATGGCCATTAAACAAAACTCAGTAGTAACAATGCACTATGAATTAAAGGATGCTCAAGGGGAGGTGCTTGATTCGTCAAAAGGCCAAGAACCATTGGTTTATATGCATGGAGCGAGCAACATCATTATTGGATTAGAGGAACAACTCGAAGGTAAGACCGTTGGCGACAATATCGAAGCCGTTGTTTCTCCGGAAAAGGGTTACGGTCTCCCTGTAGAGGCATTGGTTCAACAAGTTCCAGCTGAGGCATTTGGCGATGAAATTGAACAGATCGACGTCGGTATGAGATTTCAAGCAGAGACTGAGCAAGGTCCGGTTCCTGTCGTAGTGACAGGAATCGAGGACGGAATCGTAACGGTAGATGGGAATCATCCTCTTGCGGGCAAAGAACTTCATTTTAATTGTTCGATTGCAGAGATACGTGACGCGACTAGTGAAGAGATTGAGCACGGTCATGCACATGGGCCTGGTGGTCATCAACACGACTAAAAGGACTAGTTGCTGTCTTTGATATGAAGCATCGAAATGAATTGTAGCAGTACAAACCATTCTACGGATCACCGCAAATTAGCGGTTATCGGAGGCAGTAATGAGTAAGCCAGGTTTACCAGACGGGACATTGCACGAACAACTAAATGATTCGTCAAAGTCTACTATTCGTCGATACCAAGATCTCGCTCTGGGAACGACGAGTGTTTGGTATTTGATCAAGTTTGAGTTGATCTTGCTATTTACTTCCTGGGTTCCCGGTGCCTTGGGCTTGGTTTTACGTAAAATATTCTATCCCAGAATACTGGGTAATGTGGGCAGCAATGTCGTCTTTGGGCAGGGTGTTAATATTCGCCACGGTTTGAAAGTAAATATTGGCGATGGCGTTATCATTGACGATGGTGCCGTGTTGGATGCCAAAGGCGCTAGCAATTCCGGGATTGTCATTGGGCGAGATACTATTATTAGCCGTAATGTGGTTTTGTCCTGTAAAAACGGTAATATTGCGATCGGCAAGGGCTGCACTGTCGGTATTAGCACCTTGGTTCATGCTCTGGAAAACAGCGATGTTTCCATCGGTGACAGCGTTCTCATAGGCGCTTTTTGTTATTTCATTGGTAGTGGTCCTTACGGTACGGAGAGCCTAGACCTGCCGTTTAAAGATCAGGGTATGTATCCGCAGGGCGGTGTTACGATTGCCGATAACGTGTGGTTCGGCAGTAGTGTGCAAGTGCTAGATGGTACAACTGTCGGAACGGGTTCTATTGTTGGTGCGGCTTCTGTTATTAATAAAGACGTCGCAGACTATTCGGTCGTCGCGGGCGTACCTGCCAAGCTAATTAAATCAAGAAAGACGTCTTAAATTACGTTAACTTAACAACGGCTCTTCAGTCTGACGCAATACCATGAGGTATTGCCGTCTATACGAAAAGCACTGGGAACTTCCTGAGAATAAATGAAAACATTTCTAAAATTACTCGCTTCCATCGGGCTTTCCAGCATTATCCTGGCTTTCTTGCTACAGGCGGTATTTAGCGGAGTTCCTGACCAAGATCGCCCTAGTATTCTGGCGGCGTTACAAAATACCAGTTTGTCGTTGGTGTTCGCTTACCTACTGTTATACCTCCTGACGCTGGTGGTGCGTGCGCAACGATATCAATGGTTGATTGCGTTATCGGGTGAAAAATCTGTGCCGACAATGCGACAGATGATTGTTGTGACCGGTGTGCGCAATATGGTCGTTGACATGTTGCCGGCGCGACTCGGGGAACTTGGTTATGTTGGGATGCTCAATCGCGGTTACGGAGTCAAACTGGAAAACTGCATTAGCTCACTCGGTTTAAGTATCGCATTAGATCTTATAGCGCTGTTTGTTTTAGTATTGTTAGTTGCCATAAAGCAATTTGCTGGGCCTGGAGTAGAAACTTGGGCTTTGGCCGCGGTGGCATCGGCAGCCGTACTTTCCTCTGTCGCCTTGTTTGGTTTGTTTTTCATCATGCCGAAAATTTCAACATGGTTAGACGCCCGTTCGTTTGGTTCAGATTCAGGGAAATTGGGAAAATGGTCTAATAAGGTTGTATTCTTTATTTCCGAATTTTCAACAAGTTTACAAACCGTGCGTCAGTCCGGCAAGGCGATGGGTCTCATCGCTGTTTCGGTAGCGATCCGCATTCTCAAATATACCGGTTTCTATTTACTCTTTTTGGCCGTTGCCAAACCGATGTTTGCAGAGTTGGCCGATTTGCCGGTCGAGAATGTAGTGAGTGCACTTATTGGTGGAGAGCTGAGCGCAAGTTTGCCCGTGCCAAGCTTTATGGGGTTTGGCGTCTATGAAGCCGGCAGTGCGCTTGTTTTTAATATAATTGGTATAACTGATCAAGCTAAAGCTTTGGTCACTATGCTGTGTGTACACATATGGAGTCAGCTTGTGGAATATATTCTTGGTGGTGCCTTCTTAGCTATATTTGTTTTGTTTAACCGCTCTAACAGAGCGTCAGGCGAAAAAACATCTAGGTTTAAATCCATGACCGCAAAAGCGGTTAGTGCCGTTTTACTTGTTGGCGGGCTTTCGTTCTTGGCCGTTGAGCTTTACGCGGCGAAAAAAATAGGTGCGCTTAGTGCGCCGGATGTTGGAGAGGTTGCCAGTGATGCAGGAGAGTGGCAGGCGTTGTCAAAACAATTCCTGAGCTCGATAGATGGCTTCGCCGTGTTTAGCTCTAACAGAGATGGAAACCATGACATCTTCAGATTAAACTTCAAAGATTACACTCTGGTAAAGGTGACGGATCATGCGCACACTGAAACCTACCCGCGTATATCCCCTGACGGGCAACGACTGGTATTTTCACGATCCCAGCAGCCTTGGGTGTCGCAACGAAATTCTGTTGCGTGGGATGTCTACTTGTTGGATTTGGAGACAGGCGTTGAAAAAATCATTGATAGCAATGCTACTGCTCCACATTGGGTGAGCGATACAGAAATAACGTACCTGAAGAACGCGACGACGGTTATTAAAACCAATGTAGATGATCTTCAGCAAGAGCTTATTTATCAGACCGGAGTCGGTAACCGAATGCCCGAGGGATCATTTATTCAGAATCCGAAATATAACCCTGACACTAAACAAATCGTGTTCACTGGCCGCCAGAATCAAATAGGTATTAACAGTGGTCATTGGGGGACAGCGATCACTTTGGGAGATGACCATCGTGGTTTATACAATGGTTGTGAGTTAGGCTGGACCAGCGACGGAAAAATGTTGTATCAGGTGACCACAGGCGGTCGAGACAATGGCAAAGTTGATGGGGGCCTGAAGATTGTTTCAGTTGACCCTAAGAGTTATGAAAGCAAAACCTTGATTGATCTTGACGGCGAGTTCAGCCATGAATACTGGCCGAAAGATTCGTCAAATGGAGAATACCTCATTTTTGGTGCCAGTCGCGGATCTCATGATCATGAGCATGACACCAAGGATTATGAAATATTTTTGTGGAAAACAGGTAGCGATTCTAGTAAGGCTACACGACTCACATTCCATACTGGCAATGAAAATTGGCCGGACGTTTATATAGCGAATTAATACGACTAAAGTTTAGGCTAAGATATCACGGTACGTGTTATCCAATTGTGATTTAGTCGTCTTCCATGAGTAGTGTTCAATAAAATGGATTTCATTGCTCTTACCCGTTTGATTGCGTAACGGCCTACTTTCGTGTAATGCTTTGACCAGGTCGGCCAATTCAGCCGTGGTTGCTGCGAGCAGCGTGCCAGTGGGTAGGAATTGCCGATTGTTGACGGTTTCGAAAGCCGCAATTGGTAATCCGGCTGCCATATAGTTCAACATTTTTCCACTTCCTTCTCCGGCATCCGATTGTTTGGGGTCGATGGCTATGTCACCCAAGCTTAGATATTGAGGGAGGACGGAAAAATCCACTTGTCCGGTCAAGGTGCAGTTATCCTGCAGAGCGTATTTTTCAATAAAGGGCGTCATGTTTTCGACAGGGTAACCTACGATTAAAAAGTGTAACTCTGGATAAGTTGCACATCGTTTGATCACGGCGCGTAGTTTCCCCACTCCTTTACTGTCCAGCAATGCGCCGGTATAGACAACGATGGTTCGTTCCTTGGGAATGGCTAAGCGTTCTCTTAGTATTTCAGTTTCGACGCGGCTTATTTCAGGGCTAGGGTTCGCGCCATCCTGAGCCAAGGAGATTTTCTTATCTAGAACGTTGAACTCGCTTTTTATTTTTTCTAGGCACTGTGTTGAAGAGCAAATGATATGGTCTGCAGTTACCATCAACATTTCTTCGATCCACCTAACTGGTCTGCGTAAGAAGCCTTTCTTTTTGAACGAGCCATGAGCGTCTAATTCGCCTCCTAAGCTTCCCTGCATATCTCCGATAATTGGGACAGTTCGCCAAAATAAAATCAAACAGACTATTTGAGCGATGAAAAGGCCTTCATGTAAATGCGCATGTATAACAACGGGTTTGTCTTTCCAGGCTTGGCGTACACATAGCCACAGCAGTCTCCAGTCAGCCCACAATTTATATCCGCTGGGGCCAGCCTCTGTTTGGGTGTAGCCTTTGATTGGCTTAATGCGACGGGCGTCAATTCGATCTACATCGCGACCGTGGTGATAGGTGCATACCGTATTCTCGTAGCCTAATTCACGGAGGCAATTGACAATACCTTCGATACGAATATGACAACCTCTATCTGAAAAGAAAGGTGTCGGTGCGATGTGTAATACTTTTCCCTTCATTACGTATTCTTGAATAGTGTTGTAGTCGAAAAACCTATAGGAATTTCTCTGCAGCGGCCAGTGTGTCTTTTGTTTTATTAAGCCTGCCTTGATTCACGTCAATTTCAGACTGCGTTTTCTCAGTAGACCACGCTAGGTTATTGGCCATTAATTCGGCAACTCTGCGTAATTCTTCAGGGCTAATTCCTAGTAAGCCAACTGATGTGCGTCTAAATATAACATCACTTAAGGTCTTTGCTTGCTCATTTTCAATTGCCCAACTAGCTTGACCCAAAATATCACATTCTGTACTACATATTTTTTCTAAAAGTAGCGGGTCTGATTGACAGTGGTCAATTAGTCCATCTATTGAACTCCCGTAATGGCTGATCAGGTGTTTGATCGTTGGCTCGTCTAAAGTCTCCTGGTATTGCTTTACTTTGGTAGCGGTAAACTTTTTTAGACTGTGATAATCGGCGTCAAGTAACTTAGTTTTAGCTACATCTATGGAGCGATTAAGCTTTTTGTCTACGACTTTCATGGTGAGTGCGGAGAGCTTGCGACCCGTCGTATACTTTGCTCCTAGCGCCGTGATCAGCCCGTTTACGCCATCAGTTTCAAAGTGATCGATAATGTGATATTCACCAGAACCTTGGTACACGCTTGGTTGGATGTTATCTGTTCGCAGAGGATAGAGGCCCGAGTAACCAGAGATTAGGTCGTCGCTGGTAAGTTGTGCCTGCGGAAGCTGTTGATTGATGACCTCAAGGAGTTGTTCAACATGATTAGTCTGCAACAGTAAATCAGCTTGTGCGCTGTCAATTTCATCGTAGCTGGTGCCGATCAAAGAGTAATTTCGCCACGGGATGACAAAAATATGACGACCCCCGCGGTCAATTTTTGCATTGCTCTTATGTTTAGTAGTAAGGGCAATTGCGTGGCTGGATATCTTTCTGGTAATTATGTGTGAGCCAACGAAAAACGCAGTAATGCTCGCGCCGGTATTGACGCTTTTCAAATCGCTATTGAGGCTGTCAATCCAGGGGCCAGCTGCGTTAATAACCAATGTGGCGTTTAAATCAAAACTCTTTTGAGTCAGCATGTCTTTAGCCCTCACACCGGTAATACGATCGGCTTCGCGCAAGTAGTTTTGAGCTTCAACATAATTCACAACTTGCGCACCCCTGCTAGCGGCAGTGCGCAGAATAGATAAAACCATTCTTTCGCTATTGAGCATGTGGCGTTCGTAAAACACGACAGCGCCGGTATGCTCATTTCCCTCTAACTCACAAATTTCGTTTAAACCGCTCGACGAGATCGAGGTGATTGGTGGTAAGTGCTCTTCCCTTGATTCGATGATTCGATCTTCCCCAAAACACAGTGACTTATACGCCAACATTCCTGAGCGGAGGAATGTTTTACTTCGTTGAAAGTCTCTGTAGGTCGGCACCGCAAATGGAACAGCGGTGGAGAGATGAGGGGCGGCATAAATATAGTGAGCTCGTTCTATGGCCGACTCTCTGACCTTGCCGAATTGAAATTGTTGAAGGTATCGTATTCCCCCATGTAAGAGCTTTGAGGATGACGAAGAGGTTTGTGATGCAAAGTCACCTTTTTCAATTAAGGCTGTCGTTAAACCTGATTGGGCACAATGCAAAGCAAGCCAAGCACCGCTAATGCCGCCACCGACAATACAGACATCGAATTGCTGGCTTGCAAGTGCTTGAGTATTTCGTTTAAAGGTATCCATTTTCTTCATACCAAGCAATCGTATGTTTCACACCTTCCTCGGTGCTGAATTTGGGATCAAAGCCCAAGAGTTTTCGAGCCTTGGCGTTGCTGAACGCCCGCGACTTGACGAAAAATTCAACCCTGCGAGTATGCAATGGCGGGTCTATGCCTAAGGGTTTACATAGGCCCTCACACAACCTGGCTGCCAACATAAGGGGCCCAATGGGCGGAGCTAGTTTGGGTGCTGGAACACCCAACTGTCCTGCGATAGTCGCACTCAGAGCGTGCAGTGTTCCATACTCGTTAGAGCAAAGGATGAAGCGTTGACCTAACGCAGCCGGGTGCTCACCACATAAGATAATCCCGTCAGTTAGATCGTCGATATACGATAAATGATATAGGTTGCGGCCGCCGCCAAACAAAGGGAAAAATCGTCGTTTAATTTGCTTAAACATCTTAAGCAAACGCATATCGCCTGGTCCGTAGATGGCGCCCGGCCTGAATATTGATCCCGCTAGGCCATCATCCATTGCGCTGGCAAAAAGTTCCTCGCCAGCAAGCTTGGTTCTTTGATAAATGTCGCCAGGGTTAAATGGTGATTCCTCATCAGAAGGGATTTGTTCAATATCACCGTGTACGCCGATGGTTGAGCAATGAACGGTTCTGCCCACATTGTGCCGTCGCGCGGCATCAATAATATTCTGTACTCCGCCTACATTGACAGCGTGATAGTAGTCGTCAGAGTGTCCTGCGGTTCTGTAGACAGCAGCGATATGATAGATAAGGTCGACTCCTTCAGCCGCTTTAAAAACAGCATCGCGATCAGTCATATCACCTGTGACTAACCTGACACCGAGTGAGGTGAGATGATCTACGTTAGCGGATTCACGCACTAAGGCAACGACATCGTGTCCTTGATTCACTAGTTTTGTGGCTAGTGCGCCTCCTGTGAAACCAGTAGCGCCGGTCACTAATATGTTTTTCTTTTGGCTGCTCATAAGTGATCAATCATACAGTTTGCAAATATCACCCAGTGGGGTGAGGGAAAAAAACGAACTCCTATTTATATTCACTGTTCCTCTAATTAGGGTAATTAGAGGAATGAGTCAAAATGAGAATCCCATTCATTTATTGGATGCACCCTAAGGATGGGGAACCAGACACAATGATGTTCAGCTAACTATTTGTGGAACAGATTGGTGTGTCGCAATGGAGGCGAGCTAATTTAATAACTCACCACAGGATCCTCATGACTCAAATCATCAAGGGATAATATTGGACTATTGTTTAACCCTAGCTGAGACGATTAAAACATCTTCTTGTGGAACATCGCCGTGTCCGCCAGATTGACCGGTAGCTACCGTTTCTATCGCCTTAACAGCTTCACCACCTTCAACAACTTGACCAAACACGGTGTAACCCCAGCCTTGCTGTGTTTCGCTAGAGAAATTCAGAAAGTCGTTGTCTTTTACATTAATGAAAAACTGCGCCGTCGCTGAATGTGGGTCGCCGGTACGTGCCATGGCGATCGTTAGATTGTTATTTTGTAAACCATTGTTGGCTTCATTCAATACTGGGGCATTCGTTTTCTTTTGTTTCATGCCCGGCTCGAAGCCACCACCTTGAATCATGAATCCTGGAATAACCCGGTGGAATACAGTGCCGTCATAATGGCCAGCTTCAAGATAGTTGAGGAAGTTATTTACCGTCGCTGGGGCTTTTTCCTTATTCAACTCAAGGGTAATAGTGCCCTTGGAAGTTTCTAGTTCGACAAGTACGGTGCTATTGCTAGTTTCAGAAGTCATATTGGTATCTTTATTGTGTGTGTTGTTTGTGGAATTTTTTTCGGTATTGGATTGTGGTTTATCGTTGCTACACGCTGCAGCGAATAAAATAATTAAAATGCTAGCCAGTTTGGCTGGAATCGACATTTGGTTGGACATTCAATGCTCCGGTTTATAAAGCTCATTGGCTAATCTAAGTTTCTCGCTCTTACCTACTATTCCTACACTCAAGAGTGCGTGGGAATAATGAGTTCACGGTCAGTTATTATAGCATCTAACGGCACATCCCATGTGTCAGCATCAATTGACTCTATCTCCTGGAAATGGTGTGCGAGGCCGATCAGTAATGGGCGCTTTGACGACGTACCGGTGTTCCTGAACTCAAATGCTCTGTCATAAAATCCAGCGCCCATACCGATGCGGTTGCCGTTTCTATCAAAACCAACAAGAGGCATTAATACAACATCTAATTCGCGCCCTGTAATGCTGGGAGATTGCTCGCTCGGTTCAGTAATACCCAGTGAATTAATAGTTAAGCCTTGCCGTGCGGAGAAAAAACGCATTCGTCGCATGCGGTAGTTAGTTATTTTTGGTAGGTACTCTAAGGCGCCAAGACTGCTTGCCAATACGCTCGGGTCAATTTCTCCGCCGAATGGTGAATAGCTCAATAATCGTTGGCAGTTATAGATTGGGAGAAAGCCACGCGCGTGACGAGCGATAGCCCGAGCGGCTTTATGCTGTTCAGACCGTGTAAGCGAGAGCCGAGCCTTTCGATATTTTAAACTTTGTTTTTTCTTCTCGGATAACATTACTAATCAAGTTTAAGTAACTAGGATGGCCGAAGTCTCGTAAGCAGGCCTTGCTTGAAACTATACAAATTAAGATGTTACCCGTAGATGCCGTAATGGCTTGGTGCCTTGAACCAATGGTTCAAGTGGGAGTCTACAAGCAACATCAGGATTTCTCAGTGTAAAACATGCCCTTTCGGAAATGTCGAACGTGAGATGTTCACAACAGTCACTTGGTCTAACCCCCGAGTAAAAATACTAGGTTCTAAGGGATTTGAAGCTCACTACAAACACCACAGGCAACACCAGAACTGATTATAACCTGCTTGGCTCTAGCTGCTATGAATATTTTTTAACGAGTACGAGCGCTTTTCGGTAAATTATTGGGTAGCAATTATGAAAAGCGTTTAATTTAGGTATACGTCTCTGCTTCCTTGAGAACATCGTCGATACGATCTTGCAGGCTTTCTAAGCGTGCTTTGATTTTTGACTCACCCACTGTTGTTCTTTGTAGCTTAAGTAAATCGTTGGTTATATTGAGTGCGGCCATAATTGCGCAACGCTCTGCGCCAATAATCTTGCCGGACTTCTGAATCTCCTTCATGTTTTTGTCCAAGTGCCGAGCAGCTTCTAATAGATCTTCTTGTTCTTGCGGAGGACACGCAACTGAAAAGTCGCGCCCCATAATGGAGATATTGACGCCTTTATTAGACATAGCTGTGGGTTACCGGGTTAATGAAGAAGGTTGGATGACGATTAGTGATAGGGGTTCGAACTTATTGATCTTCGAGTGCTCGCAGCTTTTCGACAATCTTTTCGAGCCGGGAGCAGGCTAAACGGTTCTTCTCTTTCAGTTGAGTTTTCTCAGTCAACAAGGAGCCATGCTCGGATTTAAGTGTCCGATTCTCGCTGTTTAGTCGTTTACATTCGCTTATCAAAGTCTCAATACGTTGTTCAAGACCGAGGATATTCGCTTCCATCACTGTTACCCTTCATAATTATCTCCTCAATAGTAAAGGCTATTGGCGGATTGCGTCAACTACGTTGCCTGTGTTTTCTCTGATTAACGTCGCTTTGGCAAACCATAGCGCTGTGGCAACAAGATAATTAGACCTGAGGTAAGGAAATTCGTTCAAAAGCTTTAGGCTTACGGTAGAATATCGCAACCTTAATAATTGCTGACAGCAAACAGGTTCAAATATGAGCAATATTAAAGACCTATATACTCAAATCGAGACTTCTTTGGCACTTGCGGGCTTGGAGATTTCTGTTAGTGAAGTTCATGGCACGGTTGTTGGCGCCATGTGCAACCATATGAAGTCAGGGGTGATACCCAACCTGATGCAGCTCATAGAGCCTAATAGCGATGCAAATGACGGTAAATTGTCGCAATTAAGTGATGTGTTGTATCAAAATTATCGTGAGGTAAGTGAATTACTTATTGAGGTGAAGGAGGGTTTCGAGCTTCTGCTTCCCGATGACGATGAGCCGCTTGCGAATCGCGTGGAAGGCTTGGCTGAGTGGACGAAGGGTTATTTGCTCGGGTTGTTGTATAACGATTTGTTTAGTGTCGATCAACTTCCTGAAAGTGCACCAGAGATTATTCGAGATTTTATAGAGATATCTGAAGCAGGCTCGGGTTTTGATGGAGATCAAGAGGAAGATTTCGCCTTAGCTGAGTTGCATGAATACGTAAAGGTAGGAGCGCAATTGGTGTTTGAATTTATCTATTCAGAGCGAGCCAGCAAGGCGCCAGAGCAAACCCAGTAGTCAATGCCTTTTAATACGCAATCAGAATACCGATTTAGATGATTAATCAACAGGTTCACAAACGGCGCCGGGCTGAGTTAGGTAACCAGATTGGCGGCAATGATATTGTCATTGTTCCTACTTCTACGGTTAAATCTAGAAACGGCGATGTGGAGTTTAGATTTCGCGCTGACAGCGATTTTCACTACCTGACTGGCTTTGAGGAACCCGATGCCGTTGCCGTCATGTGCCCAGGTAGGGCAAATGGTGAATATGTCATTTTCTGCAGAGAGAAAGACCTACAACGTGAAATGTGGGATGGCCGCCGCGCTGGATTAGAAGGTGCAATCGAATTCTATGGCGCCGATGATGCTTTTCCTTACGAAGATATTGGCGATATTCTGCCCGGCATGATGGAAGAGCGCGAAAAGGTGTATACCAACGTAGGTCGCTACCCAGAATTTGATTCGCGTGTTCTCGGTTGGCTGAATAAAATCAAGCTGGACACTAGCTCTGGCAAGCACGCACCTTTTGAGCTTGTTGATCTGAGTCATTTGCTCTATGAACAGCGCTTAATTAAACGGTTAGATGAAATTCAAGTGATGCGTAAGGCAGGCAAAATGTCGGCGGCAGGGCATGTGAAAGCCATGCAAGCATGTAAACCAGGCATGTATGAATATCAGGTACAGGCTGAGATGGAGTGTGAGTTTCGTAAAGCTGGCAGCCACTATAACGCCTATCCTTCTATTGTGGCAGGTGGTGAGAATGCCTGTATTCTGCATTACACCGAGAATGATCGTGTATTGAATGATGGTGAGCTTTTATTGATTGATGCAGGCGCTGAATTTCAGTGTTATGCCTCAGATATTAGCCGCACATTCCCTATTAATGGAAAATTCTCTGCCGAACAGAGGGCACTTTATGACATTGTCTTGGCGGCTCAACATGCAGCGTTTGCCAAATGTGGCGTTGGTTTTGGCTGGAATGAGCCGCATGACGCAGCGGTTGAGGTTATAGCTCAGGGCTTGTTGGATGAGAACTTGTTAGAAGGGTCTTTAGAGCGGGTGCTTGAATCACAATCGTACACTCAATTTTACATGCATCGTACTGGTCATTGGCTAGGTATGGACGTTCACGATGTTGGTGATTATCAAGTAGAGGATAATTGGCGAGAATTGGAAGCGGGCATGGTATTTACTGTTGAGCCAGGGATATACGTTAATCCAAACACCACGACGGATGAGCGTTGGCACAATATAGGCATCAGGATCGAAGACAATGTGCTGATTACCAAGCATGGGTATGAAAATTTAACCAGTGACGCACCTACCAATGCTGACGACATAGAAGTCGTTATGGCCGGATAAACGTAGAAATGATGGAACGGCATAGCTACGATATTGTGGTTGTTGGTGCCGGCTTGATTGGAGCTGCCTGCGCGTTGATGTTGGCGAAAAGAACGACTTACTCAATCGCCTTGATCGAACGATCAAAGCCGATGAGTGATTCATCTATGACAAACATGAAAGTAGTGGCATTAGGTTCGGCAGCAACTTCAATACTGGATGAGCTTGATGTTTTGCCTGAGCTTAAGCCTGATCTTTGTCATCCTTATACAAGCATGTTTGTTTGGGACGAGAACAGCGAAGGTGAGCTGTTCCTCAATGCTGAAGATTATGGCCGAGATGAATTAGGCAAAATCATTGATAGCTTTGAATGCAATCGTTGTTTGCAGCGTGCCATTCATGAAAATGACAGGATAGATGCTTTCTATGGTTTTGAGGCGCATGACTTATCGATAGAGGGCGGTGATTGTTATATTGGCGCCGATGACAAAATCATTGCCGCGCAATTAATTGTTGCCGCAGATGGGCAAAACTCATGGGTTCGCAGGCAAGCAAAAATATTTGCGCCGTCGCAACCTTTCGAACAACAAGGGATCGTCGCCAAAATTGAAACTTCGCTGCCTCACGAAAATACTGCGTGGCAACGGTTCCTTGAATCTGGGCCGTTAGCCGTATTGCCCTTATCTAATAATCAAAGCTCTATTGTGTGGAGCGCTGATAACGACTATGCAGTGAGTTTGATGGGCTTATCCAATGCTGAGTTTGAACGTGCATTAGCACAAGCGTTGCAGCAAAGAATAGGAAGCGTGAGTTTAGCGTCTGACCGGTTGGCGTTTCCACTACAAAGCATCCAAGCTCAGCAATATTGCCGGCAAGGATTAGTTCTTATTGGCGATGCTGCGCATAGCATTCATCCGTTAGCGGGACAGGGGGCGAACCTTGGTTTTAAGGATGTGCGATGTCTTGTGGATATTCTGGCAACCTGTGCTAACGAATCTCTGGGAGATTTAACGGTACTAAACAAATACCAACGCGCCCGACAAACGGATAATCAACAAACGGATATGCTGATGAAAGCGTTACATCATGGGTTTAGGAATAACTCTGCTTTTTGGTCTACGGTGCGTGGACAAGGAATGAATGTGCTAAGTCGTAATAAATCGCTAAAAGAGTTTTTGGTCAATCAAGCCATGGGGGTTTGAGCGCAGTCTTTCTATCGCTGCGAAACGGTTAAGACGTTGATGCTTACTGCCAATATTTTTGTAGGCCATCTGCGTGCTCGAGAGGATAGTCCTTAGTGGTAGCTTTAACCCACTCTCCGCTATTACTGAATAACAGGGATAGTGGCATGAGTTGATGTTCTCCTCGATTACTCAGAAAGTAATCTTTTATCCCTTTTGACAACTGTTTACTTATTTTGGGGTGTGCGACCAGAACATAATTTTTGGTTCGTAGGCTTTGCGCGAGTCTTATATATTTCGTTGTCCCCTTGCGTGCTTCTCTCTCCAGCAGGTGATTACTTATCGAAAAAGCTGCGCAGGCACTTTTGGCCTTTTTCATCTCTTTCGGTACAGAGTCCACGGTCGTTGGGATGGCGGAAGAAACTGATTTTTCGAAGGTGTTATTTATTAGTAAATAATCGAGATTGAGGGGCTTGCTTGAACAAATGGGCTTATAAGCGAGATCACCAATCTCGAACAGGCTTTTGTCTGATTTATTTGTCGCGATTACGAAGCTTAATGGCTCAGCCAATCGAGCTAATGGTAAAAAGCCGTGGTTGGCGATAGCCCACGCGGCGAAATGTGGCGGTGCGACGTAAAATCCGAGATGGCCCTGCCTAAGCCCTTGTTGAAAGTTGTGCCAATAAATGGCGGTTTTAACTTCGATTTGATTTATGCCGATGTGTTCCAAATCATTTTGTAGCGAATCGGCGACTTCTTGTTGGCTGGTATGTTGTATGGGCAAGAATAGTTGAATTCTTTTATCGGCGTGGGTGTCGAAGGTTGATTGTGAGAATGCGACAGTCGATAGCATGTAAACGCATATTCCAGTTGCGCAGCCAAGTAAGCGGCTGTGATAGAAAATACTTGTAAAAGTCTTCAATAGGATCTGCATGATTGTATTCAAAAGCTGATAAACTATCCGTTCTATAATTTTTGGGCCTAGGCAATAATAATGTCATCTAGCAAAGATCTTAAAGATGCGGGGTTAAAAACAACTCTTCCTCGACTACGAATTCTGACCATTCTTGAAGAAGGAAAGAAACGCCATTTTAGTGCTGAGGACGTATATAAAAGTTTGTTGGAAGCCGGTGAAGATATTGCCTTCGCGACAGTTTATCGTGTACTGACACAATTTGAAAATGCCGGATTGGTCTTACGTCATAATTTCGAAGGCGGGCGATCTGTCTTCGAATTGGATCGAGGTGAACACCATGACCACATGGTATGCGTAAAATGCAATAAAGTTACCGAGTTCTATGATGCGCAAATTGAAGAAAGGCAAAATAGAATTGCCGAAGAATATGAATTCGAACTGCAGGATCACTCACTTTACATGTACGGAATTTGCAAGGAGTGCAAATAAAGTCTACAAATTAATATTTCTATCCGGATTGAGTTACTAGCTATTGGAGATTGCTTAGAATCCACTATAATACGAAAAATTTTATTAACCTAGTTGGAGTAAATAATGGGCGAAACCACACACGAAACCCCAGATGATATTGTATATGCGAGTTCTCATGAATGGGTTCGAACACTTGAAGATGGCATTGTTGAAGTAGGAATTTCCGATTTTGCACAGTCTGCTTTAGGGGATGTTGTGTATGTAGAGTTGCCTGAAATCGGGCAAGCAGTCTCCGCCGGCGAAGAGTGTTGTGCGGTTGAGTCAGTGAAGGCGGCTTCAGACATCTATGCTCCTGTGAGTGGCGAGATTGTCGCAATTAATGAAGATCTAGACGGTCAACCGGAGCTACTTAATGAATCTCCGTTTGTTGGTGGGTGGATGTTTAAAATTCGAGCATCGGACATCGGTGAATTAGAAGACTTGATGAGTGCTGAGAGTTACTTGGCGCAAAACGAAGATTAATTCTCTATTGCCGCTTTCGGCGACGAACTTGACTTAATGCAGTGAACTAAACTCCAATTTAGGAAACAGAATGAAGACCTTAATATCGGGTTCTATGGCTTTTGATACCATTATGGTGTTTGAAGACAAATTTAAGAACCATATTTTACCAGAGCAGACACATATGATAAATGTGTCGTTTTTGGCGCCAAAGATGCAGCGATTTCAGGGCGGGTGTGCAGGTAATATCGCTTACAACCTGAAGATGTTAGGCGGCGACCCTAGAATAATGGCAGCTGTAGGTGTTGATTTTGGTGCTTATGCTGACTGGTTAGATGCGGAAGGTATTTCTAGAGAATACATTACAACCATCGATGATGAGTTCACTGCGCAGGCGTTTGTTACTACTGATATGGACAATAATCAGATTACGGCGTTTCATCCAGGGGCGATGAATTTTGCACACGTCAATCAAGTCAATGATGCTGTTGGTGTTGAGCTCGCAATGGTTTCACCCGATGGTCGAGATGCAATGTTACAACACGCATTGCAATTGTCTGAAAGTTCAATTCCTTTCTTTTTTGACCCTGGTCAAGCGCTGCCCTTGTTTAATGGTGAAGAGTTTTTGACTTTTTTTGATCAAGCTACCTTCGCGATTGCTAACGACTATGAAGCTCAGTTGATAGCCGATAGAACAGGTTTGTCTATCGAAGAGCTTGCCGCGAAAGTTGATGCGTTTATTGTTACCAAAGGCGGTGAAGGCTCGGTGATCTATGCTGGCTCTGAAACCATCGAAATACCTACTGCGCCCATTGGCCAAATTCAAGACCCCACCGGATGCGGGGATGCTTATCGCGCGGGAATTTTATTTGGTTTGAGTCACAAATTAGACTGGGAGTCATGTGGGAAAATTGGTGCTTTGTGTGGCGCGATCAAAGTTGAACATGCGGGGACTCAAAGCCATCGATTTGACATAGAGCAATTTTCCAGTCGATACGTTCAGGCATTTGAAGAGCCGTTCCCAATTCCCGTTGCCTAGATTTAAAGAATGTTAGTCCACCCAAACTTCGATCCTGTAGCGCTTCAATTGGGTCCTGTTGCGATTCATTGGTACGGATTGATGTATGTGCTTGGGTTTCTGGGCGTATATTTATTAGGCAGTTACAGGATCAATAAATATCCGAATGCGATTCGTGGAGTTTGGAATACTGAGCAGATCAGTGACCTCATTTTCTACGGTGCTTTAGGAGCTGTAATTGGTGGGCGTCTTGGTTACGTTTTGTTTTATAAGCCTGCAGAGTACTTTGCTAATCCGAGCGAAATCTTAATGGTGAACCAGGGTGGCATGTCGTTTCATGGCGGTTTATTGGGTGTTATTGTCGCCTTGAGTCTGTTTGCGCGTAAAACAGATCGATCAATATTAGATGTCGGAGACTTCATTGCCCCTCTTGCTCCCATTGGACTCTTCTTTGGTCGCATGGGCAACTTTATCAATCAAGAGTTATGGGGAAAACCAACCGATGTACCCTGGGGAATGGTGTTTACAACGGCTGATGCACAAGCTCGCCACCCTTCGATGGTGTATGAGGCACTGTTGGAAGGTCTGCTATTATTGATTGTGATTTGGTGGGCGGGGAAGAAGCAGCGAACGGTTGGATTTTTATCTGGTTTGTTCTTGATTGGTTATGCTCTGGCGCGAATGGTGGTTGAATTAGTGCGTGTTCCTGATGCTCACTTAAGCTATTTATTTTTTGATTGGATTACGATGGGGCATCTATTAAGTTTGCCTATGTTGATGATCGGGGTATTTTTAGTTACCCGCCAAAGTTCACGGTTCTTTACAAAATAAGTTAGATATTAAGCATTGGTTCAGCGAAAACTACTTATAGTTAGCGTGAATTGGATACTATTCAAAGAGCGAAACACACTTGAGTGCTCTTCTAGATTATTGGAGAAAAAAATGTTCAAAAACCGAAACAACTATATTGGGCTATGCCTGTTATTAGCGCTCGCCAGCTCGCCTGCGCACGCGATAAAAAAATGTAAGGATGCAGATGGCAATTGGCATTACGGAGATGTCGCAGTGAGCGCTTGTGAATCTTCCAAAGTTACGACCCTGAATGATCGGGGGATCGTGACTGATGAACTCGAAGCTCCAAAGTCGGATGAAGAAGTCCGTGAAGAGGAGGAGGCTGCCGCACTTAAAGCAGCGGAGAAGGCTCAACGGGCTGCTTTACTCGAGGAAAAGCGTCGGGTAATGAGCATTTATGAAACTGAAGAAGATATCGACCGCCAGCGCGATAATCAGCTACATTCAGTCGAGCGTAATATAGACGTTCATATGGCGTATCTGAAGGGGATGGATAAGCGGGTATTGCGGTACGAGCGTAAGCGAACCGAAGTTAAGCAACCGCATTTAAAAGATCAGTATGGTAAAAAGATCGTCGACGCCAATTTAAGAATCAAGGAGTCTAAGCTTGAACTCGCCGATCTCGAAGCCCAGAAAGATGAAATTAGTCGTCGCTTTGAGAAAGAAAAGGAAATGTATATAGCTCTGAAGAATGCAGAATAGAGTTATGTATTAGTACAGTTTTAGAAAGCCTTTCACATTCCCATAACACATCCTTGCGTGGCAAAGCTTAACCATAAACTTTCTTTGTTGATGTGTTTCATCGCAGGGGCTTGCATGGTCCTGGCATTTGAGCCCTTTGCTTACGGGGTAATCGCTTTCATTAGTCTCAGTGTGCTGCTCTATTTTTGCCGAAATAGTAGCGCACGAAATTCTTTTTGGTACGGTCTTGCCTTCGCGCTAGGCGAATTTGGCTTTGGAGTTTCCTGGGTATATGTCTCCTTACACACCTATGGCGGTATGCCCTTGTGGATGGGTTCAATTGCAGTAGTTTTGTTTGCTGGGATTCTTTCTATATTCACAGCATTGGCTTGTTTCTCAGCAGCCAAACTAGTACCACAGGAAGGTTACTTCCGCTTATTGATTCTCTCGGTGAGCTACGTCTTGTTTGAATGGCTTAAAAGCTGGATTCTAACGGGTTTCGCATGGCTCGAACTTGGAGTTACTCAGACGTCAACGTGGTTGTTCTCGCTTGCTCCACTGGGTGGCGTATATTTGATCAGCCTAACTGTGACCTTGGTGGCTATGAATATTGTTGTATTGCTTTGTTATAGAAACAAAGTTGCTGCAATTACGTTGATTTTATTGGTGTTAGCTGGAACGAAACTTGCAGACTCCTTAGTATGGTCATCCCCAGATGGAGATTCTTTGCGAATTGGCATTGTGCAAGGAAACATACCCATAAACGAAAAGTGGCAGTCGGAATATCGTCAAGGCGTTGTTGACAAGCTAAGCCGTTTGAGCAATCAGCTCGCTTTTCAAGAACAACAAAAGGAGTCTCCTTTAGATTTGTTGGTTTGGCCTGAAACGGCATTGCCAATTTACGTGCAACAAACGGATAAAGATTTTTGGAGATCAATTCAGCCACAAGGGATAGCCTTAGTCACCGGTTTGGTAGATAACCCATCCCAATCCAAAAGTTATAATGCCGCTGTTTTAAGTTGCGGTGATTCGCAACAGATCTACCGAAAACGTCATTTAGTTCCATTCGGCGAATATCTGCCCATGCGGTTTTTGTTTAACTGGATCTTGGAGTATTTGCAGTTGCCCATGTCGGACTTTTCTTCTTGGGCTGAACCTCAGTCTTTGCAATGCGCTGGAAATATTAAGATAGGTCTCTCTATTTGTTACGAAGATGCATTTGGCACAGAGATTAGAGAAAACACCGGAGATGCTACGGTGCTAGTAAACATTAGTGAAGATGCTTGGTTTGGCGATTCGTTGGCACCCCATCAGCGTTTACAAATGGGACAAATGCGCGCCCGAGAATTAGCGCGCCCGATGGTGCGCAGCGCAAATTCTGGGCCGTCTGCATTTATTGATGAACGGGGTGCTGTTGTCCTAGAAAGTAAACAATTTGAAGATCAAATATTAGCGTTAACGATTCAGCCCATGACGGGCGATACGCTATATAAGCGATACGGTAACTGGGTGTTAATCTTTTGTATGCTATTTATCGGGCTCGCTATACTTCGGCGCGTGCGCGCAAAAAGAAATTAAGGTTTTGGTTACTCAGAACGTTTGGTTAATAGATTGTTTGACCAATTAGCTTGATCCAGTAGAATTCGAGCGGCCTCAGTGTGATAAACAATATTCCAGTGCTCATCTTCATCAGGAAGCGGGTTGTCACTTCGATTGTCTGCTGTTACTGCCTCCAAGCCCAACGATTTTCTATAGGTATTGAGTTGAGTCAATGATTTATCTTCTAATTCGTTGCGCCGTAACTGTCTCGCCACTAAATTCAACGATAGTTCTTTGGTGTCTCTATTGTTTGCGATTCGCTTTGATGTGTTCCGTAGAAACTCAAATGCGGGTGAATCCACAGACCGCTGAACATGTTTAGTACTCAAATGAACTAACAAGTCGCCAGGAATGGTTGTTTGCTTAAATATTGCCGCTTGAGTTTGCGACCAAGGCAATGCATTGTCATACGCTCTCTCACCAAAATCCTCATCTTCCTCACCAGAGTTTAATAAGATGTCAGGTGTAACCCCTTTGTGTTGAGTGCTTCCGCCGTTTACCCTAAAAAATTGTGCGGTGGTAAGTTTGATTTGACTCTCATGGGTCACTGTTTTGCCGTTGCGAAGTGGCGTAACTCGTTGTACGGTTCCTTTACCAAATGAGCGTTCGCCCACCACAATTGCGCGGCCGTAATCCTGCATCGCGGCAGCAAATATTTCAGAGGCAGAGGCACTATAGCGATCAATCAGGACTACCATTGGTCCATCGTATGCGACCCAATCATTTTTGTCTTTTAGTACCTGACGTTTTTGGTTCGATTGAATGACTTGTACTACCGGGCCTTCATCAATGAATAAGCCAGATAAATTGATGGCTTCATTCAGATACCCACCACCATTCCCCCGGAGATCGATGATTAAACCTTCCGAGTCGGACTCATTGACTTCCTTGAGCAGCTGTTGGACATCATGGGCGGTGGCGGTGTATTTGAACTTGGCGCCTTCCTGAGCTTGTCCTGAGTTAGAATAAAACGATGGGATGTCGATGACCGAATACAGATGATTCTTCTGACCATCAGAAAGTTCAATTTGACTGAGCTTCGCGGCTTGATCTTCGAGTTGAATCACATCCCTTACTAATTCAAGTGAATATGGCGGAGAGCCCGGTGCACTATCATTCTTTATGATATCTAACTTAACCTTTGTGCCTTTGTCACCTCTGATCATTTGCACAACGTCAGTAAGCCGCCACCCAACTACGTTGATCATGTCTTCGCCATCTTGCCCAACCGCAACAACTTTATCCTCAGGCTTTATTAAGCCACTCTTCTCGGCTGGGCCACCTGGCAAAATTCGGTTGATTACTGTGTAGTCTTGTTCAGTCTGAAGAGCAGCACCAATTCCTTCGAGAGACAGAGACATGCTCACGCGAAAATTCTCGGCTGTAATATGAGACATGTACTGAGTGTGTGGGCCCACTTCTTTGGCGTAAGCGTTCATAAACCACTCAAAGACCTCGTCAGCTTTGAGCTGAAAAATAACGTCACGTTGGCGTTGATATCGACGTTCTAGATTTTCCCTCACTTCTTCGATAGGAGTCTCTGCCATTAATTGCTGCAGAGTGTCGTTCTTGATTCTCAAGCGCCATTTATTCGCTATTTCTTTCTCATTGGCAGCCCAAGTATAAGTATCTCGATCGATGTTTAGATTTTCATCAACGGTGTAATCAAATTCCTGTTCAATGATATTCTTAATCAACTTCGTTCGGGCATCCATCCGCTCTCTGAATATTTTAAAAATATCAAAGCCAACTTCAGCATCACGTTTAATTAATAAATCGTCGATTTGGAAGCGATACTTTTGCAGCCGGTCTACGTCGTCCTGTGTGAAATATATTTTATTCGGGTCCAGTAGCTCTAAGTAGTTGTCTAAGGTCTTTGCCGAGTATTCATCGTTCAGTTGCTTTCGAACATAATGGTTAAAGAATAAATGACGCAGAGTTCTGTCGACGTCTTCACTCAATTCCTTATTCATTGTTAGCGTGTCCGCGGAGACGTCAATGACATCAGCGTAGGCGTTAGTGCCATTTAAGGTCAATGTGGCACTGAATAATAATGCAAGCAAAGGCAGCAAAAATCTTTTATAAAGACTGACAGATTTGAATTGAGTTGAATTGTGTAGAGTTAGTACTGTACTGGCAAACATAAATATCCTTGGCATTTTTATATGATCCATTGAGTATAGATCATATGAATTTTAAGTCGAAAAAATCATGGGTAAAATTTAATTAAATATATTTCTATCACAGAGTGAAAAAATAGCGAATTATTAAACTTTGGAACTAAATTTAACATTCTATTTTTTCTAAACTGCTACACTCAGCTCGATTTTCTAACAAAGCTACTATTTAAGAACATGTCCGAGCTGCAATTATTACCTTCTCTTATTTTATTTTTTTCAGGCACTGTCTTTGGTGTTTTGCTTATTCTAGCTTTCAATAAATTGAAGACTGGTAGCGTATCTGCTAATAGCGTCAAAAAAGAAAAGGAGGCTTATCAAGCTGAAGTCGAGAATCATTTTGAAGAGACATCGAAAAAGTTTAAAATGATGGCCGAGCAGTATCAGGATTTATATCAACATCTTTCAGTGGGGGCTACCACGCTTTGTAGGCCAGATAAAATGGTTACAGGGTTGCAAGATCAAAGCGCATTATTGAAAATAGATGGCGAAAAAAGGCAAGTTGAGAACACTAATGCTGCCGAACCGGAGTCAAATTCTGACCGTACTAAGTTGGGATCTACAGATGCCAAAAAGGATTCTGTAGAGAGACGATCGAAACTCAAAGAAGACCAAAGCGCGAACCTAGATGTGAGTGAAACACCGTCTAAGGCGACCAATGATTCAAAGAAGTCGGTAAGCGGAAAGGAAGAAACCACCGCTGATACGCAAAAAAAGTCCGCTTCTGATGATGACGCAACTGGAATTGAGGCGAAAAAGGAAAACTCCAAAAAGTAGCAACTCTAAAAGGTAGCAACTCTAAAAAGTAGCTACTACGGGAGTGTGGTCTGAAGGTCGTTCTAGTTTTCGCGGCTCTTCGTCAATAATGCATTCACTGAGTCGATCAAGCATGTTTGATGAGGCGAGTATGAGGTCGATGCGCAAGCCTTCGTTGCGACTATAGCCGTCGGTTCGATAGTCCCACCACGAAAAACTATCGCCTTGGGGGTTGAGATGCCGGTAAGTATCGTAAAGACCTTCGGACATAAGCTTTTGAAGCATTAGTCTTTCTATGTCACTACAATGTATTTTTCCACCCCATTTAACCGGGTCGTAAACATCCAAGTCACTCGGTGTGATGTTGAAGTCACCGACGAGTACCACATTGCTATTGGCGGCGAGCAGCGATCTCATGGCCAATTGAAGCTTCTTAAACCACTGGCGTTTGTAGATGAATTTATCCGAATCAAGTGCTTGTCCATTCGGAACATAGACATTGACCACAGTGGTACCTAGATACTCCACCTTGATAAAGCGTCGTTGCGGGTCCTCAAAGTCGGGCAAATCCAGCGTCAATCCAGTAATCGGCTCTTTCGAAATTATCGCGACGCCGTTGTATGTTTTTTGGCCGGTAAAGTGACAGTGATAACCCAGCGCTTCAAATGCCTGCGCTGGGAAGTCTTCATCCGTCATTTTTAACTCTTGTAAACATAACAAATCGACAGAGTTCTGTTCAAGCCAACTGATAACTTGGTCAATACGGACTCGTAGAGAGTTTACATTCCAGCTTGCTATCTTCATTTACTGACTCGTTTGAGAGGAACTAGGTGTGGTCTCAGCGTTGCGTTCTTCTTCATCTTCAGTCGCGGGCGTAATTTCGTACCCCGCGTCAAGTACGCTGGATCGCAAGCTATCGCGGTCGATGGTTGTCAGCAAGGTATCGCCAATAAATACGCTGGGTACCGATAAGCTGCCGGCAATTTCAAAAATACGTTGTTGCACTTCTCTATCCGAGATGCTTCTTTCTTGCGCACTTACACCGATGCTCTCAAAATACTCCAACACTTGCACACAGGGCTCACAGTCTCTGGATGTATAGACTATTACCGGCCTGAGGTTTTCTCTGTCGCTAGATGAGCTGGCAGAACTCTTTATTGTTGGTTGAAACTCGTGTGAGTCTGTGTTTTTTGCGGCAGCCGGTTTATCGTGATATGAAACATTGCCTTCATCATCTACCCATTTATAAAGCTTTTGGGCCGCTAGATCTGCTGTGAAAAAGCCATTTATAACAATAGCCAGAACGGCGATGGTGCCGCGCCATTTTATGTTTCGGCTTGGAGAAGCCTGAATAAGTTTAATTAGCATAGTGAGATGATTATCGCATATTCGCCGCTGATTTTATTGAAAATGCATCTGCGTTCAAACCGGCTCTAAGGTAGTAAAGATTCGGTGCTCGTCAAATCCCCATAACTTTCTCGTTTGCGGATCAAGTGGTATTGATCGTCATCAACCATTATTTCAGGCGGGCGTGGTCGAGAATTATAGTTAGAGGCCATACTGAATGCATAAGCACCTGCTGACTGAATGGCGAGAACATCATCCGCTGCAACATCAATAGGATGGTCGTAAGCCAACACGTCCGCTGATTCGCAAACGGGTCCTACAATATCGTAACTTTTTTTAGCTTTAGTGGGCTTTTCTTGGATGTTGCTGATCTGGTGATAAGCCTGATAGAGAGAAGGTCGCAAGAGATCATTCATTCCCGCGTCCACGACAGCAAAGTTCTTACTATCGTTATGCTTTAGGTATTCCACCGTGGTGAGTAAAATTCCAGAATTTCCAGAGATGTATCGGCCAGGTTCAATGGCTATAGGAAGGTCTAGGTTTGCGATCCTCATTTGCTCCAACATGACTTCGATATAATCGTTTGCGCTCGGTAGTTTCTCGTCTTTATATCGAATGCCTAAGCCGCCTCCGAGATCCAGCTGCTCTATATCAATGCCTGCCAACTTAAGCTGGTTTACTAACGCAAATACCTTTTCAACAGCGTCGCGAAATGGTGATAGTTTGGTTATTTGCGAGCCGATATGGCAGGCGATGCTATGAATATGAATGTTCGGCATAGCCTTCGCAGCCTCGTAGGCTTCAAAAGCGGCGTCCATGGTAATGCCAAATTTTGACTCTTCTAAGCCAGTGGCAATATATGGGTGGGTTTGTGCATCGACATCAGGGTTCACTCGCAAACCTATCGAAGCCTTAGCTGAGAGTTGCTCGGCAACAGTCTGTACTCGTTCTAATTCAGCTAATGATTCAACATTGAAGCATTTGATGTTGGAGTTAATCGCAAACGCGATCTCACTTTTTGATTTAGCGACGCCTGAGAAAATAACTTTTCTAGGGTCTCCTCCAGCGCGTAATACACGGTGTAATTCGCCTGCTGAAACAATGTCAAAACCAGACCCTAGTTTTGCAAGAATGTTGAGTACAGCGATATTGCTATTGGCTTTTACAGCAAAACATATCTGATGGGGATGGTCAGAAAACGCACGATCTAATTTCTGCCATTGCCGAACTAGTGCGGCTTTAGAATAGACGTAACAGGGGGTTCCAAATTCGTTGACAATATTTTGGACGTTAACGTCTTCGGCAAAGAGGGTTCCGCCCTGATAATCAAAGCAGGGGTCGTGAAATGTCGACATAGCTTGCTCACTGCAATTAATGCAATGTTATTGGGTTTCTTCTTGTTCTTGCTCTTGAATTACTTGAGGTCGTTCAACTTTCAAAGGGCCTTTCTGTCCACAGGCGCTGAGGCCAATGGTGAACGAAATTAAAGCAAGGGCGAGCCATGCACGTTTTGTGATATTCATAATAATTGAAGAATTAAATTTTTGATTGATCGTATTTATTATTGCGGTTTACCCAATAATCGTTCTTTAGCAGCCTTTAATGCAATCGCAACTTGTTGCGGAGCTGTGCCACCTAGATGTTTTCTTGAATTGACTGAGCCTTCTAAGGTTAGCACATCATACACATCATCATCGATCATTGTGCCAAAGGTTCTTAGCTCTTCTAAAGTGAGGTCCGGAAGGTTCTTCTTTTCGCTAATCGCATAATGAACGGTAGAGCCTACAATTTCGTGGGCGTCTCTGAATGGAACCTCTTTTCTTACCAAATATTCGGCTAAATCAGTGGCCGTGGCATAGCCGTTCAAAGCGGCCCGATACATGTTTTCTCGGTTAACTGAGATGCTGGGTATCATTGCGGCGAAGACTCTTAAAGAGGCGTTGATCGTGTCGATGGTGTCAAAGATTGGTTCCTTGTCCTCTTGATTGTCGCGATTATAGGCAAGTGGTTGTGATTTCATCAGCATCATCAATGCGCTGAGATTGCCCACTACACGACTGCTTTTACCTCTAACTAATTCGGCGATATCGGGATTTTTCTTTTGCGGCATGATGCTCGAGCCTGTACAGAACGCGTCACCAATTGTAATGAATTTATGACTTTCGGATGCCCACAAGATTATTTCCTCGCACATTCTCGATAAGTGGATCATCAATAAGCTTGCAGCCGCATTGAACTCAATAAGAAAATCTCTATCAGATACTGCGTCTAATGAGTTTCTCGCTGGGCGTTCAAACCCCAAGAGATCACAGCTATATTCCCTGTCAATCGGAAAGCTTGTTCCAGCAAGTGCGGCTGAACCGAGTGGCATCACATTGATCCTCTTACGCCCATCATTAAAACGCTCAACATCACGTTCGAGCATCTCATTCCATGCCAATAAGTGGTGAGCGAAACTTATCGGTTGTGCTACTTGTAAATGCGTATACCCGGGAAGAATTGTGTCTATTTCACCTGAGGCCAACTCAAGCAATTGGTGCTGTAGGTTTTTAACTAGCTCAATGGCATCGTCGGTGGCTTCGCGTAGGTAAAGCCGAATATCAGTAGCGACTTGATCATTGCGAGAGCGGCCGGTATGTAGCTTCTTTCCTGCATCACCAATCGCTTCACTCAGGCGTGCTTCAATATTCATATGCACGTCTTCGTAAGCCTTTGACCAGATAAATTCGCCGTCTTCAATCTGGGTTTTTATGACGTTGAGACCGTTTTCTATAGAATCAGCTTCCTCAGTGGTGAGAATACCTATTCGCGCTAACATTCTGCTGTGGGCGATAGAGCCTAATATATCCTGTTCATAAAGCCTGGAATCAAAGCTAATGGATTCAGTGAAATCTTCTACTAAGGCATCCGTGGGCTCTTTGAAGCGGCCGCCCCAAAGTTTCTTCTCTGTGTTATTTGAATCCGACATTTTGCGAGCTGCTTAAAGACGAGTGGGTTGAGGTTGGTACAGGATCCATTATACCTCGCAGCAGAGGTATGATACACCGCTGATCGCTTAGTAATCTTTATTAAAGTTTGGCATGCCTGAGTGGGCATGTGATAAAGTAGGCTCCTGATAAAATCCAGAATTTTGAACTTATGAGTCCCTTAAGAATAGCGACGCGTAATAGTCCTCTAGCGCTATGGCAGGCCAATTTCGTAAAGCAAAGATTAGAGAATGAGCACCCCGATCTGGCGGTTGAGATCGTGTCGATGACGACTATGGGAGATCAGCTGGTAGATCGGAGCTTTACTGATGGGGGTGGCAAAGCATTATTTCTCAAGGAGCTCGAAGTTTCTTTGTTGAACAATGAAACAGATATCGCAGTGCATTCAATGAAGGATGTCCCGGTCTCGCTCCCCAAAGGTTTGGGGATTTCAGTGGTTTGTGAGCGTGCGGATGCAAGAGATGCCTTTGTTTCAAATAATTTTCAGAACCTGTACGCCCTACCTGAAGGCGCAAAAGTGGGTACTTCAAGCCAGCGACGTACCGCACAATTAAAAAATGCTTTTCCTAAATTGGAGTTCGTCGAGCTCAGAGGAAATGTCAATACGCGGCTGGCGAAGCTAGATGATGGCGATTACGATGCGATAATTTTGGCCGCCGCTGGGTTGATTCGACTCGGTTTTGTGCACAGAGTGAAACAATACATAACCCCCGAGCTATGCTTACCTGCTGTCGGGCAAGGGATTATAGGAATTGAATGCCGCTCCGATGATGAGCGGGTTAAAGAATTGATCAAGCCGTTGCATAGCAGAGAAAGCGCCTTGTACCTGTCCGCTGAACGAGCAATGAACGCAGTGTTAGAAGGAGGCTGCCAGTCTCCGATAGCTGGTTATGCCGAAGTGATTAAAGGCAAAATTCGCATGCGCGGTATGGTCGGCAAAGTCGATGGATCCAGAATCATTATAAGCAACCTGACAAGCGATAACCTGAGTGAATCAAACGCCAAGCGTCTGGGACAAAAAGTCGCCCGAGACTTAATTCAGCAAGGAGCGCAGAAATTATTAAATGGGGGCGTTCAGCCTAAAGCACCAATAGATCCATTAAGTAAGCCTGTGGTGATACTCACTCGCCAGGCTAAATATCTCGGTAATATGGCACCGATTTTGGAGACCTTAGGGTACCAACCTTTGTCTATTGAGACATTGCAGATCGAACCAGTTTTCAACGAAAATTTACTCAGGTTGTTTCGTAGCTTAGACCAGTTTACGGATATTGTGTTCGTCTCACGGAATGCTATTGAGATTGGTATGTCGATGATTCAGCAGCAACAATCGGCCATATCAAAAGCAACTCGCGTAATGGCAGTCGGTGCTGAGACGGCCAAGCATTTATTCCGCTACGGTATCGATGCTTTGTTCCCAGATCATGGGACAGGTGCAGATGCCTTGCTTAGCGTCAACCAATTGGCGGATTTGTCGCAACGAAGGATTCTCATCGTACGTGGAACGGGCGGTATTGAGTGGCCAGCGGAGGAGATGCGCAAGCGAGGCGCGATCGTAGAGCATGCTGACGTCTATATTCAGAAACTAGCTGGGGGTGGGCGTGAGCGATTCGACCGTATGTTGACTGAGCATGATCACATTCACGGCGTATTTTTGCACAGTGCCCACAGCGCCACTAACTTCATGCATTTCATCAAGCATGATCTTGAACGGTTTGAGCAAACAATAATTGTAGTCGGCAGTGAGAGAATCGGTGCTGTTGCCCGCAAGAGAGGCTGGCAAGGAGAAATCCGAGTGGCTAGTTCCCCATCTAATAAACATATGATGATTTCGTTTTCAGGGAATAATATTTCGAAAATAGGCTGATTTCGACCTGTTTTATGGAGAGAAATACAAACCTAACAGTTGTTCACATGAATAGATTAGTGCTGCATGGGTTGTATTTGCTCACTGTGATACTATTTTCAAAAGGATGGAACTATCGCAATGGACGAAGTCTGGTTACAACGGACGAAGTCTAGCCAAATATGGCTGTAACGTTAAATTTTAAAGATTTCCACGCACTTACTTTAATGAAGTAACAAATTTATGACTGAAACTAATAATGATACGCAAAGCGAGTTAATCAGCTCGCCGGATGTTGTAGCAGATCCTGTGCGGCAGGCTAAGCCGCCAAAATCAGGCAAGGGATTTTCTATCTTTGCAGTTTTGTTGAGCCTTTTGGCCTTGGCAGGCAGTGGTTTTACCTGGTATCAGAATCAGGTTCTCAGCGTGCAAAGTGAATCCAAGCTGTCACTTGGGGTGACCGAAATTGGTGGACAGGTATCTCGCCTAGGAGATTCTATTTCTCGCTTACAACAAGATCAATCAAACGTCATCACGCGGGCCGATTTAGACAGCAATATGCTGCGATTGAAAACACAATTTGACCAGAACGTAAATGATATCGAACAAAATCAAGATGACTTAAATGAGTCAATTGAAAAAATTAATACCGATTTGGAAAAAGGTGTTAATCAGTATTTGGTGGATGAAGTCTCACAGTTATTGCGTTTGGCCAACAACAGTGTTTTGTTTGGCAAAGATACTAAATCAGCTGAGAACGCACTTAATTTGGCAGATCAGCAGTTAAAGACGCTAAGTGATCCTCGCTATGCGTTGGTGCGAGTTCAAATTAATGCTGAGATAGAACAATTGCGAAGTGTCAAGCTAGTTGATGTTACCGCTGTATCGGCGAGTTTGAACGAAATGCGTGAGCAGATTTCAGGTTTGCCTCTGTTTAATGAGCCCGACTCTAACCAGTTAGCGACACAACCGCTCGCTGTTGCAGAGGAAGTGACATGGCGCAGTGAACTAAAGAAAATATGGAGCGATGTGCTTAGTTCTGTTCAGATTCAGCGAGTAGATCAACCTCCGAAGCCATTGCTGGCACCAGAGCAGCGTTATTTTCTTGATCAAAACATTCAATTGTCACTGGCGAGCGCAAGTTTGGCTTTGTTACAAGGGGAACAAGCGGTTTACGAACACAACTTAACCACGGCGAAGACATGGTTAATGGATTATTTTGACCAAAAAGATGAGGGGGTCGCGAGCGTTCTTAAATCATTGTCCGCGCTCATCGATCAACCGGTCAGTGTCACGATGCCAAATATCACCGGTTCGTATCAGGCCTTGCAAGAAATAGACGGCGGTAAATAGTCATGCGCATGATTATTTTAATACTGTTGGCAAGTGTATTTGGCTACGCTGTTTTACAGATCGATAAGATTGACCCAGATAACTATGTGAAGATGTATCTAGGCAATTATGTTGTGGAGGTCAAAGTCCTTGGCTTTCTATTGTTGCTTATCGCGATTGTCGCGTTGTTGTATTTCACGCTATGGTTGGTACGTTGGATATGGCGTTCGCCAAAGACCTTCGGGGCATGGCGTAACAGACGCAACAGAAACTTGGCGGATGAGCAATTTGGTGCTGGCTATTTATCTTTGATCAAGGGGGACTGGCAGCGAGCTGAAAAACAGTTAGTGAGTAAATCTGACCACAGTCATGTGCCGTATGTTAATTATTTGGCCGCCGCTCGTGCCGCGCAAGAACAGGGCCGCCTAGAACAACGAGACGAATATCTCAAGGAAGCTTATCAAGCGGCCCCTAGTGAGCGCCTTGCTATTGGATTGACCAAAGCAAGGCTGCACCAAAAAGCAGGCCAAATAGAGTTGGCACGTGCGACCTTAGAGGATGTCCAAGAGTTAGGTAAGAGCAATCCTCAATATACCGCCATGTTGATTCAAACTTTTGAGGAGTCGCAAGACTGGGATGGAATCCAAAATCTCCTTCCGATCGCTAAAAAGCAAAAGGCTTTACCTTTAGAGCTGTTGGAAGATCTCCAGAACAGCTCTTACCTGCATAATTTATCTGGGGCGTCAGATATTGAGTCCGCTTGGAAAACACTTCCCCGCACGCAACGTAAGAGAGCGAAAAACATTGCGGTTTATGCACAGGGGTTGATGACGAAGGGCGATCATTCTGGAGCTGAAAAACTTATCAGGTCCAGCTTAAATGGTGATTGGAGTGCTGACTTGGCTGACCTATATGGTCAACTTAAGGCAGATAAACCAGAAAAATTATTACGAAGAATAGAAGGTTGGCTTCTTGCCAGACCAGAGGACCCGGTTGCTAACTTGGCGGCGGGTCGCTTGGCGGTAGCGGCTAACTCGTTGGAAGTAGCAAAACAATATCTGCAAGCAGCCATCACCAATGGACCAATAGCGTCTGCTTATTCAGAGTTGGGTGAGTTACTCGAGACTAATAATGAAAGCGCTAAGGCCTTGGAAATGTATAGGGTGGGGATGCAGTTATTAGGCAGTGATCAACAAATTTCTAAAGCTCCTAAAGATACATTGTTGTCAGATCAGAATTCGAAATTGGGTTCCTCTTAAATGGTTTTGTTAAGGCTTCTTGTTAGGGTGTGTTGATTTTTTATGCCAGAATTGCCAGAGGTTGAAACTACATTACGAGGAATAGAGCCGTATTTACGTAATGCAATTATCACCAATATTGAAGTACGCAACCCGAACTTAAGATGGCCGGTGCCGACCAAAAAATTGGCTGGTTTGATAGGTCATGAGGTGAGCGGCACGGAACGCAGGGCGAAGTATATTTTAGTCCATACCTTGCAAGGAACCATTCTTTTGCATTTGGGAATGTCAGGAAGTTTAAGTGTTCTCGACAAAAACCATTCCGTGGCAAAGCACGATCATATAGACATAGAAGTTAATGCCTCGAAAATAATTCGTTTAAATGATCCGCGTCGATTTGGCTGTTGTTTACTGGTAAAGCCGCCAGTATTTTCCCACAAGTTACTTGCAAATTTAGGACCTGAGCCACTTGGGGCTGACTTCGATGGTGATTACCTATTCCAGCAATCACGCAGTAGAGCGGTCTGCCTAAAAACATTTATCATGGATGGTAAGGTTGTTGTTGGTGTGGGTAATATTTATGCGAGCGAGGCATTGTATCGGGCCGGGCTGCGTCCAACCTCGATAGCTAAGCGCGTGTCACGAGTTAAGTATAGGAATCTCGCCGTTGCGATAAAGGATATTTTGAAGGGAGCAATTCGTGCGGGCGGCACAACCTTGAATGATTTCACTCAAGCCGATGGAAAGCCAGGTTATTTTAAACAAGAGTTGCAAGTATATGGTCGGTCAGGGGAGGTGTGCCATGGATGTGACTCAATCATAAAAAGCAAAATCATTGGTCAACGCAATACCTTTTACTGCCCGAGTTGTCAGAAAGGCTAAGTGCCTTAGCGCTAGTATTTAGGCTTTACCCTAGCGACTGTGCGGTTATGACACCCATGGCGATGCTTATCAAGACAAGACCAACACCCCATACTGCCATCCAAAGCTGTTTACCGCGTCGGCCCATATAAGTCAAAATTAGTCCGATAAGAACGCCTAAGACAGCGGTCAGTAAAAGCATGTCATCACTAGCCGATGAGGCTAGTGGCAAACTTTCTCCCTCACGGTAACGCATATTAATCCTTGGTGCGCATGGTACAAAATTCCTCAGCGGAGCTCGGATGTATTCCTACGGTTGCATCGAAATCTGATTTTTTCGCACCTGCCTTGATGGCGATGGCGATACCTTGCATTATTTCAGCAGCGTCATGCCCGACCATATGCGCACCGATGACTAAATCGCTATCGGCATCCACGATTAATTTCATTAATGTCCGCTCGGTGTTCTCGGTCAGTGTATGTTTTAGAATCTTGAATTCAGAACTATAGGTATCAACGCTTTTAAACTTTTCCCGAGCATCTTCTTCGCCGAGACCAACAGATGCGACTGGCGGTTGAGAAAAAACTGCGGAAGCCACGTTGCTATGATCCGCAATACGAGTATTGCCTCCGAAAACTGTGTCTGCGAATGCATGTCCTTCCATTGTTGCCACTGGAGTGAGTGCAATTCGGTCGGTGACATCGCCAACGGCGTAAATACTATCAATGTTTGTTTTTGAGTATTCATCTACCTTTATTTCGCCCTTGCGGCCTAGCTCTACGCCTACGCTTTCCAGGTTCAAGCCTTCTATGTTAGGTTTTCGGCCGGTGGCGTATAAGATGCAATCTACGGTCATCTGTGTGCCATCTGAAAGTAGCACTTTCTTTTTGCCTTGATCAGTCAGCTCTATGCTGGAAATATTGTTATTCAGCATCAGGTTGATGCCTTTTTTCTGAATTTCGCCGCTTAGGTGATTGCTTACAGAGCTATCGAAGCCTCGAAGAATCTGTGGCCCGCGGTAGATCAAACTAGTCTCAATGCCAAGTCCGTTAAAGATTCCTGCGAACTCAACGGCAATATAGCCTCCGCCGACTACCAGAGCCGAGGCAGGTTGTTGTTCAAGATGGAAGACTTCGTTTGAAGAAATGGCATGCTCAATCCCGCTTATTTCTGGAAGAAAGGGAGTGCCACCGGTTGCAACTAAAATAGTTTTCGCTGACAGAGTTTGGTCGTTAATGCTAATGGTATTCGCATCTACCAAACTAGCGGTACCGTAGAGAATCTCGACGCCAGCGTTATCCAGCAGATTCTCATAAATTTTATTGAGGCGGTCTATTTCAGTATCCTTGTTTTCGATCAGGGTTTGCCAATTGAATCCTTCTACCTTAGAGCTCCAACCAAAGGATTCGCTGTCAACGAATTCTTCGTGGAATTGCGATGCATAGACCATGAGTTTTTTGGGGACACACCCGCGGATGACACAGGTCCCACCGTAACGATACTCTTCGCATATGGCTACTTTTGCGCCATGAGTCGAAGCGATTCTTGCCGCGCGTACGCCACCTGAGCCACCACCAATAACTACTAAATCATAATCTTGCATATTCAATTACTTCTCTGTTTAAAACTATCTTAATAAACGATGGGTTGTCGTACCATCAAAGTGAACCACTCAACGGCCTTGTTTTGGCTTTAGCAATTCCAGAATTATTTACCAACAAATATCAGCTTGCCTGTGTTTGGAATATTAACATCTAATCATTCTTTGATCTCTTTGGGATAGGTACAAAAAAGCCCTCTCATATGAGAGGGCGAATGATTAACCAAACTGCCTAGATTTTTATGCGGCCAATTGGACCTTCATTTTTTCCATAGCACGTTTTTCAATTTGACGAATTCGTTCAGCCGAGACATTGTATTCATCAGCCAACTCATGCAAGGTTGCTTTCTTGTCCGACAACCAACGTCTTTCAAGTATATTGCGGCTTCTATCATCCAAGTCGCTGATAGCTTCCTTCAAAGAGGAGTTATTATTGCTACTTGTTTCAGATGCAATCGCCAACTCTTCTGGGTTGTAGCGCATATCAGGCAAATAACCTGAAGGACTGGTGACAAATTCATCGTCACTATCGTCATTTCCGTCAAAGGAAATATCAGTTCCGGTCATTCGCAGTTCCATTTGGCGAACTGTCTTTACTGGCACATCAAGTTTTGCGGCTAAATCGTGAGTTTCGGTCTCCGTCATAGCATCTAAAGACTTTCGCGACTTGCGCAAATTAAAGAAAAGTTTACGTTGCGCCTTGGTGGTAGCAACTTTAACCATCTTCCAGTTCTTTAATACATACTCATATATTTCAGCTTTAATCCAATGTACTGCATAGGAAACTAAGCGAATGCCGCGCTCAGGATCGAAGTTCTTTACCGCTTTCATTAGGCCAATGTTTCCTTCTTGAATCAGGTCAGCCACTGGAAGGCCATAACCGGTAAATCCCTTTGCCACGTGAATCACGTGTCTCAATTGCGAAACAACAAGTTCCCGCGCTGCGTCCACATCTTCGTTATCACGAAATCGGCGCGCTAAGGTCGCTTCTCGGTCTGAGCTCAAAACAGGCGCATTGTTCGCTACTTTCAAGAAGCCAGCAAGGTTTGAGTCCTGGTTTAGAGTTATAGCAAAAGGTTTCTTTTTCATTTTCATCTTCTCCGCGTTAACAGGCAATAACATTATCTACCTGTTGATCATGCGGCTATTTTAGCACTCAAGCCTATAGAGTGCTAATAAATTAAATTAATGTTAAAAGAAAATGTTTTTATAACTAAATATTATATAGTATTTTTCAATAAACTTAACCCAGATAGGGTGTAAGTAGTTGATATTTATAAATATATTCTATCTTGGCTTGATGTGCCGTAAGTGCCGTGCAACCGAAAGTCTCGCTGCAATCCAGCCAAGGGCGCCGCCAAATGCCACGATACAAAGTAATTCATGCCAATTAAGTTGATAAACCAGTGTTTCTTTTTGATAAAGAGTGGCTAAGTTCTCCAAAGCAGGGCTGATATAGATTGCAGAAAAATATAACAGAACCAAGGCGCAAACACCGCCACACACTCCAAATAGAAAGCCGTAATATAAGAACGGGCGACGTACGAAAGCATTGCTTCCTCCGACTAATTTTGTGACTTCAATCTCATCGCGACGATTCATAATCAGTAATTTAATCGTATTGCCGACTATTAGAAATAGAGCGGCACTCAGAAGTGCGAACAAGAGATAGGTTGTGCGTTCTGCGGTATTTAAGAGTGAATTGAACTTGTCCGTCCATTCAAGGTCCAGCCTTATCGATTCAATGCCTTCAATTTTTTCTAGTTCCGTCTTCAGGGCTTGCAAGCTGTCAGATTCGGAATTTTCTTGATCGGGCATCGCGACAATCGAAGCGGGGAGTGGATTTTCACCAAGGAAGTCTAGCTCGTAACTCATACCGCTCAATGCGGTAAATTCCTCCAAGGCTTGTTGTGGCGTCAAAAATTCAGCAGTCTCAATTGCTGGGTGTAAGCTAAGTTCAGCAAAAATTAATTTGGCCTCTTGTGCGCCCAACTCGGTATCGATGAAGATTGATATTTGTGGTCTTCCCTGCCAGCCTTCGGCAATCTGTTGTCCGCTCTTAAGGGTGATGTACAGTATGCTGGGTAACACTAAAGTGATCGCAATAATCAATATGGTTGCGAGAGAAGCAAAAGGTGTGCGCGCAAATGTCCCTATGGCCGCAAATAGTACTTGTAGGTGACGGTTTAAGTAAGTCCTCATAATTTCCTAATTGATTTTTCGCTCTAGCAAGTGGCGCTTAAACCGAAGTTAGCTTAGCTTTGTGGGCTCGATAGTTTCACCACCAGTGATCTCTCCTTGGGATAGCTCAATCGTACGTTTATTTAGACGTTCAACTTGGCGAAGGTCATGGGTTGCGATTAATACAGTGACACCAACACGATTGAAATCGGCAAAGATATCTAGAATTTCATCCGACAGTGATTCGTCGAGATTGCCTGTGGGCTCATCAGCAAGCAATATATTGGGGCGATTAATAACGGCTCTAGCAATGCCGACTCGTTGTTGTTCTCCGCCGGAAAGGGCAACTGGCAACACCTTTTCTTTACCGCTTAGGCCGACTTTTCCAAGGGCAGCGCGTACACGTTTCTTGATTTCGTCGTGGCTCATTCCTATCACGATTAAGGGAAGTGCTACGTTATCAAATACAGTGCGATCGTACAGTAATTTGTGGTCTTGGAAAACAACTCCGATCTCTTGTCTGAGTGCGGGTATCTGCGAATCTCTAAGCTTGTCAAAGCTCTTTCCATCGACCGTAATTCGCCCCGATGTGGGCTTTTCTATCGCCGTTATTAACTTAAATAGAGTACTCTTTCCAGCACCGGAGTGACCCAATAAAAAGGCCATTTCACCCGCGGCCATGTTGAAGCTGACATCATTGAGTGCCTGATGTCCGTTTTGATATATCTTGCTAACGTGGTCTAGAGTGATCATAAATTAACCGGTCAAGGATTAACCAGCACTAGCGATCTTATGTAATTCGGGCACAAGAGCATTTGCGTATTGGGTGGCACTAAATGGCCTTAGATCATCGTATGATTCACCAACGCCGATAAAGCGGATTGGTAGTTCAAAGTTTTGTGCTAAGGCTATTGCAACACCACCTTTGGCTGAGCCATCAAGTTTAGTGATTGAGATACTACTAACACCTACTGCTTGTTGGAAGCTTTCTAGCTGAGTTATCGCGTTTTGCCCAGTGCCGGCGTCCAAAATTTGCATAACCTCATGGGGTGTATCGGGGTCAATTTTTTGCAGAACTCGATTTACTTTCTGTAATTGTTCCATTAAATCAGTTTGCGTGTGGAGCCGCCCAGCGGTGTCTATTATTAATACGTCGACTTGTTTGGCTCTTGCAGAAATAAGCGCATCGTGAGCAACTGCCGCGGCATCTGCGCCCTGACCCTGACAAATTACTGGGATATCAAGTTTATCTCCCCATTCTTGCAGTTGTTCTACAGCGGCTGCTCTAAACGTATCGGCTGCGGCGAGCATTACCACCTTACCTTGCTCTTTTAACCGCTGCGCTATTTTCGCGGTTGTCGTGGTTTTTCCAACACCATTGACCCCAACCATCAATAGAACATAGGGTTGGTGAGACGTGTTCCATTCCGTTTCGGAGCTACTTAACAACTCTGCTATTTCAAACCGTAGCGCGCTAATAACCCCTTTAGCATCATGAACTTTCTGGCTTTCTACCCGAAGTCTTAGTCTATCAACAAGATCAAGACTTGCCTTAACGCCAATGTCGCTCGACATCAAAACTTCTTCCAGGTCCTCGAATAGTTCATCATTAAGGTCAAATGTGCCTTTGAATACCTGACTGATCTTCCCCAACAAACCACCACTACTGGCTTTTAAGCCATCCTCAACTCGATCATGATTGGTTTGTGGGCGGTCAGTCTCAGCTGCTGGTTGTTCTTGATGAGGCGGTGCAGAGTTTTTCCTTCCAAACAGCTTCGCCAGTTTTGAGGTCTTAGGAGTATCGGTGCCCGGTGTATCTTGTTGCCCTGATTTCATGAATAATATGCTTGGCTTTTCTGCGGCAGTTTTCGAATTGTCGCTAACGTCATTAGAATAACTGTATTGTAGGGATTGCGTAAAAAAT
This sequence comes from uncultured Arenicella sp., assembly GCA_905479805.1. Lineage (GTDB taxonomy): Bacteria > Pseudomonadota > Gammaproteobacteria > Arenicellales > Arenicellaceae > Arenicella. Next base: position 13,247 of record CAJQNY010000044.1, on the reverse strand, counting down.
CACAATGAGCAAGCAAAGTAAAAAGGGGTCTATTCGAATCATTTCAGGGGAATGGCGTGGCCGCAAAATCCCAGTCCTAGATGCACAGGGTCTGCGTCCGACGACTGATCGTGTGAGAGAAACATTGTTTAATTGGTTAATGTATGACGTCCGTGAGGCTAAATGTCTGGATCTGTTTGCAGGGACGGGTGCGCTTGGCATTGAATGTTTATCTCGTGGAGCCAAGTCAGTTACTTTTGTTGAGTCAAATAAATCGGCTGTTGATGCGATTGAAACTTTTCTCACTACGGTCGCCCCGAATAGTTGGAGTGACAACGTAAAAATCGAAAACCGGAATGCGATCAATTATCTGGGTTCGATACAGGATGCCGACTTTGATCTCGTATTTTTGGACCCGCCATTTTCTGAGGACCTTTGTGCCCCAGCCGTGCTTATGTTGGAAGAAAAGGGTTGTTTAGCTGATCAAGCATTAATTTATATTGAACAGAGTGTATCTTCAGATTTGGTGAGTTTGCCAAAAAATTGGCTGAAACTCAAAGAAGGTAATATTGGGCAAAGCGCCTATTATTTGTACCAAAGACAGAACTAAGCATGGTGTTTTGTTCTTGAGCTATACTAGCTGGCTCGTGCGTGGCGTGTGATTATTTACACGATAAATTAAACATTCTGAACCCTTATTATTTATAGGCTCGATTATGACAAAGAAAGCAATTTATCCAGGTACCTTTGACCCAATTACCAATGGGCACTTGGACCTCGTTATGCGTGCCACACAAATATTTGATGAAGTGATCATTGCCATTTCTAATAACCCGAGAAAGAACCCGCTATTTGCAATCGAGGAGAGGGTCAGAATGGTAGAGGAATCCGTCTCTCACATTGAAAATGTAAGTATTGTCAGTTTTGACGATTTACTCGTGAATTTCGTGAAAGAAAAAGATGCACGTTTTATTATTCGTGGTTTACGAGCAGTATCAGATTTTGAATATGAGTTTCAACTTGCCAGTGCGAATCGGCGTTTAGATGAAACAGTGGAAACGATATTTCTGACACCATCTGAAGCAAACTACTTTATTTCTTCTTCTTTGGTCAGAGAGATATCATTCTACGCGGGAGATGTCTCGAGCTTCGTGCCAGCGCCAGTCGAGAAGGCGTTAAGCCGTAAAAGAGCACGAAAAGAATAATAAGGGTATTGGTGCGATTTCAGCGACGCCGACATTTTGTCGCTCCTTTGATGCTTTGCGAAGAATAATTTAATGGCTCTATTTATTACAGATCAATGTATTAATTGCGATGTTTGTGAGCCTGAATGCCCCAATGACGCTATCTATCAAGGTGAGATCATCTTTGAAATCGAAAGCAGTAAATGCACTGAGTGCATTGGTCACTTTGAGAAAGAGCAATGCGTTGTTATCTGTCCGATAGACTGCATCTTAGTAGACCCTAACAACACTGAGACTGAAACTCAGCTTAGAGGTAAGTTTGAGTTATTAACCGAGCAGACTTATGACCCGTTGACGATTCAAACAGGCTTAATCTGCCCTAGCTCAGAGAACCTATAGGTAATCGCTTATTGTTCGACCATGTTTGGAACCCAAACAATCGACTTGTTCTTTTTTAGTTCCTTCAAAAATTCCTTAGCTTTCCAGGTTTTGACCTGTTCGTAAAAGCCTGTGCGAATAACCTTCAGAGAAACAGTTGATGCACCATCCATTAGCACCAATTTGTCAGCGACGATAGGCGTTGGGCCAAGAAATATCCAATCAGAGTTTTCGTTACCCTTATAAGTTACCTGCATTAGAGCATAGGCGCCCAAGGGGTCAGAATGTACCTTCATTGAGATGTTTTTTTTATTAGCACCGCAGGCTGTTAAGCCGAATGAAAGGCTGATGCAAAGCAATAAGCCAAGTAATCGAATAGATTTTTTTTGTGGGCTGTTATTGTTCATAGTCATTAAAATAGTCATTAAAATAGTAATTAAGGTTTGTAGGTGATCTGGAATAGTTGGGCCAGAATAATAAGGCCAGAATAGTTGAGGCTGCCTCAGTTAATGAACTGATGCTGTTGCGACTGATGTACCGTTCGCTTATTCGCCTTTCTTCTTTAATACAACTTCTACTAGATCGGGATCGTTTTTAGCATCAGTCGCACTTGAGTGTCGCATGTGCAACCAAAACGATGACACTTTTTCGTAGTAGCCATCTTTTTGTAACCTAAGAATCAAGTGTTGTCGATTATCACTTCCTTCTTTCCACAGTACGGTGGTAGGAGTTACGCCTAGGCTAGAACCATCTTCGCCACTTACTACCTCAGCGCCTGCCGGAATAGATGTGATTCGTGCAGCACCGTAATGAGAGGCGCAGGCTGAAAGGCTAATTAAAACAAGAATGGCACAAAAGAAATTACGCATAATAATATATTTTATTGTAGAAACCGGGGCTGAGCTTTCATCTGTAAATCACGAAATTGTTAACTTCAAAGATTACAGAATCTGCCAGCCATTATAGAGTTCGAGTATATCAGCGAAGCGGCTGCTTTAAAGCATAATTAATTTCAGAAATTAACTTTATGATCCCAATAAAGAATTTCCGCGCTTTGCGGTTGTGTCGTTTCGTTAAGATCTGATTTAAGTGCATTGGCCAGTAATTCAGCCAGTTGACCTTGAATATCATTAAAATGATGGTGTTGGCTATGTAATTGAGTTTGCATCGTTTGCAGTTCATTGAGACGAGTCTCAACTGTGTCAGAAGCTCGGTGTATGCGCTTCACGCTTTCGAGTCTTCTGCGGAGTTGCGAATGATGCTCGCGAACATAAGTTTCCATTGGCACCATGAGGTTGCTATTCCAACTCACTGCGTCACGCAGAGCGCGCCCGAAAATAATTCTTGTTGCACCGCAAACAGATTCATAGAAGCGATTAGTTATCGACATTTGTTCTTTGAAAAAGAGTGTTTTCGTGTCCTTAAGATGGCTGTACTTTTGCTCTAGTCGGAGAACTTCTTGTTTATATCTTTCTAATCTTAAGCGTCGAACCTGAAAATTTGCGATTCCATGATCCTGCTCGAAGTCGCGAGTGATATTCTCTGAAAGAATCGCTATTTGATTCGCCTGGTCAATCGACTGGTCAAGAAATAAATGAACCTTCTCAAAATACTTAGCGATAATTTTCTGAAGAGTCAGAGATGTCGCACAGCGTGACATGTTGTGCTTTGTGCCGATGATTAATTTCTCTAGTCTTTCTTCACTCAAAATGCGAACAAGGCGGGAGGTTTCCTTAGAGTAGACTGAGCGGAGCGCTTGATAGCGCTGCATATCGGCTTCTAAAGAAGATTTTTCTGTTTGAACTTTGAGCATGATGTGGCCGATCACATCCGAATTTTTAGTGCTGATTTGTTTCAATTCTGAAATGTGCGCATCAGCATCTTTCAAGCGGCTATTAAGGATATTGCCAGCGGTATCGATAATTGTCGTTAATGAATTTTGCACTTTATCGACAACTATTTGACGTTTATCGGGTATGAGGCGATCCGCTATCGCATGTTCTAAATCTAGAATTCTGCTGCGTTCGAGCAGCTCATCGTCATTCTTCAGTTTACCGACTAAACCTTTTTGTGCCGAGACAGGGAATATAAGCTCCGGGTCAAGATCCAGTGTTTTGGCCGTTTGCCAGACTTGTCTATCAATTTCGGTATTGATTTCTTGTTCTGTTCTAATGCCATCCCACAAGGCATCTATTTTGTTTAGTGCCACAAGCTTTCGTTGCTTCGGAATGTGAGCGCTGCTTTTGTTGCTATCTTTGCTGGCTTTCTCGTTTGGATCTAGCCCGCCTAAGTGTTGCTCCCACAAGGCAAGATCGCTTGCTGTCACTCCCGTATCATTCGAGAGAATGAAAACAATGGTGTGCGCAGTAGCAAGTTGATTAATGGTCAATTCAGGCTCTGTGCCGATAGCGTTGAGGCCAGGTGTATCAAGTATTACCAAACCCTTCTCAAGTAAGGGGTGAGGGAGGTTTATGATAGCGTGGCGCCAGCACGGGATTTCAACTTCATCGTACTCATTGAGTTCCAATCCGTAATCTGAATCTTCTCTAAGTTTGACATCAAACTTAAGGTTCTCGGCATAGCTTTTACTGACTAGCTTACTGTCAGTCATTCCTTGCATAGCGGCAACAACACTTTCCGTGTCATCGGCGTTGAACGGTATCTCACGCCATAGGTCTTCCTGTGCCTTCAGGCCGTAAAGTGGCGTATCTTCTGTTCTCGATTCGATGGGGAGCAACCTGATTCCGCTAGGTCGATCTGGATCGTAACGAAGTTCAGTCGGGCACATGGTGGTTCTGCCGATGCCGGAAGGGAGTATGCGTCGATCATAATTCCCGAAAAAGATAGTATTGATCATTTCAGATTTGCCGCGCGAGAATTCGGCTACAAATGCAACAGACAAGTTGTCGTCTGCCAACGCGCCAAGCACTGACTCAAACTGGTGGTGACTACGAATATCCGTGATATTGTTATTCTTCAAAAATAGGCTCAAGCTCTGAATGGTGTCACTTAATTGACTACGCCATTCGGAGTATTGTTCTATTTCATTTTCGAGTTCTTTATACGACACGGTTCTTGCTCTTGGTCCTGATCTTTGATCCAGTAAACTGCTTACCTGCAATGTATTATTTGTCGATTTGGATCAGATACGGCCGGCTCGTGAGCGAAGGCAAAACCTTTGCGTAACGCGCACCCTAGTACCCAACTCATTGACGATTGTCCTATGATAGCCATTTTCACTCTAATTTGTCAAAAATTTAACTAAAGTTAAATGAAAGAAACATATTGTAAATAATTGATATTGAATGTAATTGTGTAAATAACTATGCTTACAGGCACTGATAGGGAATGTACATGTTCTTGTAATGTTAGAGCCTGTTTGAGCGTGATTCTATATAATCTATCGCTATTAAATAATGTCACTGTCAGTTTGCGCATTGACGAACACATGAAGAGTCAGGGCCTAAGTAAAGATCCAGCGGGTTGGTAATTAAATGAGTGGTAAGAAAACAAAAAAGAAAATATCAAAAGCCAAGACGAAAGTTCCAGCAAAGGCGAGTTCTACGACAAAGAAGCAGAGCAAGAAACCGGTAAAAGCAGGTAAAAAACGTGCTTCCAAAAAAACCGCGAAGAGAGCCACGAAAAAGCCAAGCCATAAGGCAAGCCATAAGGCAAGCCCAAAGAAGTCCATTGCGGGTGCAGGTTCGCCCTTATTTGGCTGGCTGAAAAGCGGCCTGCTTAGACTGTTCATTTTAGGGTTTGTTTTGTTGCTGGGGTTTACCGCGTATTCTGATATAAAAATACGCAAACAGTTTGAAGGGCAAAAATGGGCTTTACCGGCTCATGTCTACACCCGGCCGATGGAGCTGTATTTAGGGCAGAGACTGGATAGAGGTTTAGTCCAAGCCGAGTTGGAAGAATTGGGATATCAGGAAAGAACGGATATAACTCGAGTAGGCAGCTATCGGTTCACTCAAGATGAGCTAGCGATGCACCAAAGAGAGTTCCAGTTTTGGGATGGCTTACAGCCTCGACAGCAAGTTGAAATAGAGCTCCGAGGAAATACGGTAGAGAATATCCGAGTGGTGGATCAGCAAGGTGGAAGTTCGTCAACGGAAATAATTCGGATTGAACCGCGTCTTTTCGGTAGCGTTTCTCCGTTGAGCCATGAAGATCGCACCCTGCTGAAGCTCGAAGATGTTCCGCCGCTACTCATCGACGCGTTAATCTCAATCGAAGACAGACAGTTTTATAGCCATTTTGGAATAAACCCCTTAGGCATCGCGCGCGCGATGGTGAAAAATATTGCTGCTGGCAAAGTGGTGCAGGGCGGTTCGACCCTGACTCAGCAGCTGGTAAAAAATTACTATTTGAATTCATCGAGAACCATTCGTCGGAAACTACAAGAAATAGTGATGGCTGTTTTGTTAGAGGTTCACTACAGCAAGGATGAGATTCTTCAGGCCTATTTAAATGAAGTGTTCTTGAGCCAGGCTGGAAATCGTGCAATTCATGGGTTTGCGTTAGGCAGTCAATACTTTTTCGGTCGGCCGCTGGAAGAATTGGATTTGCCTGACTTGGCATTATTGGCCGGTATTATCAAAGGGCCAAGCTACTATAATCCGATGAAGAACCCACAGCGAGCTAAGCAGCGTCGAGACCTCGTGTTGAAGACCATGCTCGGTGAAGAAGTCATAAGCCAAGAAGAGTACCAACAGGCCGTTGATTCACCTCTGAGAATCGACAGTGTCACGAAACGCGTAGCGCCGCTTTCTTACCCGGCTTTTTCTGGTTATATAGGCAGCAACTTAAAAGCCGATTATCGACAGGCGGATCTAGCAAATGATGGATTGCAAATCTATACGACTTTGGACCCAAGAGTGCAAAGCGCCCTTGAAATAAATGTTACTCAGGAGTTGACGCGCATAGAAAAGAGTCGTGGACTTGCTGACGGAAAACTACAAGTAGCTGCCGTGGTTATCCGAACAGATAATGGTGAAGTTGCCGCGATGATGGGGGATCGAAGGTCGAAATTTTCTGGTTTTAACCGCGCGTTGAGTGCGCGCCGCCCAGTTGGCTCGTTACTGAAACCTTTTGTTTTTTTGACGGCGTTAGAGCAGCCAGAAAAGTTTTCATTGGCAACGCCAATTGAGGACACCAAGATCACCGTCTCGCAACGCGGCAGCCCCGATTGGCAGCCAAACAATTATGATGGCGAGGAACATGGACAGGTCATGTTAATTGATGCGCTGGCCAAGTCATACAATTTAGCCACTGTTCAACTTGGCATGGAGTTGGGTGTTTCCACGGTAAGCGATACTATTCGTAGGTTGGGGTATGAGGAGTCATTTAGCCAGTTGCCCTCACTCCTATTAGGTGCTGTGCCAATGAGTGTTATGGACGTGGGTCAACTCTACCTGACGCTCGCATCGGGCGGGTTTAAAACCCCGATCAAAGGTGTTCGTTCGGTGCTCAGCAATGCGGATGAGCCCTTAAGTCGTTACCCCCTTGCTATAGAGCAAGTGGTAGAACCAGAGCACAACAATTTGATTAACTATGCGCTACAAGAGGTAGTACGCAGTGGCACCGCGCGCAGTGTTTTGAATGGCTTTCAATATGACTATGGCTTGGCCGGGAAAACAGGTACTACGGATGAGTATCGCGATAGTTGGTTTGCCGGTTTCAGTGGGAACTATCTAACGGTAATCTGGGTAGGCAGGGATGACAATAAGTCTACCGGCCTAACTGGAGCTAGTGGCGCAGCAAGGTTATGGTCGAAAGTGATGCAGAATATTCCTCAACAGCGGTTAGAGCTTCCCTATCACGAAAATATTATCCCGCAGCTGATATATTATTCTCAGGATCAAAACCTTAACGATTGTAGTCTTTCTAGGCAGTTGCCAATGTTAATCAGTTCTCTTCCTTTGGAAAGGTTACCGTGCGCGGAAAGAATGCAGTATGATTTAAAGGATTTAGATGAAGACCAACATTTTGAGCCAAGTGAACAACAGCGACGACAACCTAACAAGCGCAAGAAGCAATCCTTTTGGAAGAGAATATTCGGCTAAGCTGATCCTTGGCATGATGCGATTACTTGGCATCTCCTTGATGGCTTTGTTCCTACAATCGTGTGTGTCGACGAGATCGGTTGAAGATGCTAGCCGCGAGCCGGCTCAGGTTGAAGATAGAGTGGTTATTAATGGAGAGGTATTGCCGCTGCCAGAGGAGCGCGATATATCAGCAACATCGCTGCCAAATCAACCCTCTAGTTCAGCGGTGGTTAAGAGGCTTGTCGCTTCGGCAGAACGACACCAAGATGCTGGCGATGCTGATACCGCACTTAGCTCTTTAGAAAGAGCGCTGAGGATAGAGCCTCGTAATGCCATGCTTTGGAGTCGTATGGCTGATATTCGTGTGGGACAGGGAGACCATAAGCAAGCGATACAATTGGCCGCAAAGTCCAATACGTTGGCGGGTGCCAATATGCAATTACGCCGCCAAAATTGGTATCTAATGGCGAACGCACATAAGGCCTTGGGTAATTTTGATGCGGCTGAAAAATTCCGCGTAAAGTTGCTCGAGCGCTAAGCTAGCTAGCCGCCATTTCTAACAATTCTTTCAGTTCGGTCGCAGTTGCGGACTGTAAATCATTATTCGCAAGTAACGTGAATCTGCATGTTAACGTCTCAATAGTCTGATGCATCGCGTCGAGCATATCTTGTTCTGACCCTTGGGTTTTAGACGGGTCCGACAAGGACCAGTTTACCCGGACGCTATCCCCAAACCAGGTAGGACAGCTTTCTTTTGCCGCGTTATCACACATCGTCAATACCGCATCGGGTCGAAAATCATTTAACTCATCCCATGACTTGCTTTTTAAACCATCAATAGTGACGTTGTGTTGCTCGAGTGCTTTGAGAGTGAGTGGGTGTACGTTGCCTGCAGGTTGACTGCCTGCACTTGCTAGTTCAAAGAGATCAGGACAGACATGCCTGCCTATCGCTTCGGCTAATATGCTCCGACATCGATTGTGCGTACAGATGAAGAGCAGTCTAAGTTGCATGATTAAGTAAGTGGCATGATTAAATTAGTGGTTGCCCTGCGTGCTCGCGAGCTTGATTGGTGTTGTTCATCATTATCTGCTCGAACTCATTTACAACGGAATCAGGTGTTGCCTGTAAAATTTCACGGTCCGTGAAATAGGGTTCACCAACGCTCACGTGAATTGTCGAGAAGGGTTGCGGTAATTTTTGTCCGTCCCAGCTTTTAAATCGCCAATGCCGATTAACTTCGATATGGAACGGCAATATAGGCGCAGCAGCTAAGGAGCTCAACCATAAAACACCACTTTGTAATTTGTGCGCAGGTCCTCTGGGGCCATCTGGCGTTATCGCTATGGTTTCATTTTTCTTAAGCAAACGAAGTGCCGAGCGTGTTGCTTTTGCTGAACCCTTGGATGATGAGCCGCGCAGCACTTTGTTACCAAAAACGTGACCACAGCGTGCTATGTACTCACCATCGCGACTGTCGCTCACCATGCAGGTTATGCCTCGGTTACGCAGCAAGCAAGGGATAATCAAGACGTTCTCGTGCCAAAAGCTTAAGATCCAACCTTGTTCAGAATCATACAGTCGATCAAAGCTTTCTTTGTTGTGCCATTTGACCCGACAGGTGGCGGTAATCGTGAGTAAAACCACCTTGAAGATTAGGGGAAGAAGAAAGAGTAGAAATTTTTCGCGCACTTGAATACTGTTTTGTGTATACCAGCTAGAGAGCTAGTGTTGGCTCTTAAGGAATTCTTCTTGCAGCGCTTTTAGTTTTTGTTCTAGGCGCGCAAGTTTTTTGGAAACGCCTAAGCCTTTTACAAACTCTCTATAGGGTTTTGCCGGCGAACCCGCGTACATACCGCTTTCGGTAATGTCTTGAGATACACCTGCGCGCTGCACCAAGACAACATCATCGGCAATGTTGATATGGTCAAGTACTCCCGTTTGCCCGGAGGTAATAACTCGTTTTCCGATCGAGCTTGATCCAGCAATGACGGTTTGTGCGGTGATGAGGCTGTTCTCACCAATCCTAACGTTATGGGCAATGTGGCACAAATTATCGATTTTTACGCCTCGTTCAATTTCGGTGCTCGCGTAGGTACCGCGGTCTACACAGGTGTTACTGCCAATCTGAACATTGTTGCCTATTTTTACATTGCCAGTATGCGGAATTCGATGGTGTTGGTGCTGTTCATCAGTCGCAAACCCGTAGCCTTCATTGCCAATAATGCAGCCAGATTGAATAATAACGTTTTCGCCAATTTCGCTGTTATAGCCGATATTCGCTAGGCTATTGATAATGCTATTTTTTCCGATGGTCACGCCGTGCTCAATAACGCTATTGGCACGAATGCACACATGATCGGCAATCGTACAATTCGCACCAATCGTCACGCCGGGGCCGATACGACAATTGTTCCCTATGCTGCTGCTTGAATGGATGATTGCATTAGGGTGGATGTCGGGCCACTCATCATCTTGCGCTAGATAGTCGAAAAATTTCTGTTTAAAGAGGGCTTGAGCGAGCCGAATGTCCTTAACGCAAACAATGGTTCCTGAAAACTCCGAACCGATCTCTTGAGCTACCGATTCAGCAGTAACTACGACGCTGGGCTGAATTTCGCCAAATTCATGGAATTGTTCAGCCGATTGTATGAACACCATGGCGTCTTTGTTTACATCTTCAAACCCAGCCAATTCGGAAAACTCCGAGTGTGGGCCTTTTATTGAAACTATTTGCGCAGCGAACTGCTTTTGCAAATCTGTAGTGGTATGGCGCATGAGACGATGGGATAAAAAGCTAATTAGCCGTGTTTGATATCAACAGCATCATACGTTATCGGTCAATTTTGGTACAGGTAAATCAAGGCTCGGACCGGCGTCAATAACTTTGCAATAGCTTTCGTTAACACGCCTTTTGTTCGTGGCCTAGATTGTTTATAGTAGCCTTTATTCGTCACCCTTAGGATTAGCTTACAAGTAAAAAATGTTGGGGAGAAAATCGAAAAAATCCATGAGCGCAACAGCTCATTTCATTGTGTTGTGTTGCATGGGGTATTTATTCGTTGGGTGCACTGAAAAACCTAATGAAGATGGCAGCGGCGTGGCGGTAGCTGAGGCCGCGAGCAATGGGGATTTATCTGCGCCTAAGGATGATGCCGTGCAACCGCCAAAAGAAGCCACTTTTGCTATAGATAAGCTTAGCCGTAGAGGGAAGCGACTAAGCCACATGCTTATTGGAACTGGAAGTGTCAGAGGTGTGTATTTTCCGGTTGGTGGGGTGATCTGTCGATTATTGAACCGGCATCGATCGTTGCATAACATGCGATGTTCTTTAGAGAGTACTGGAGGGTCTATATCGAACTTACGCCAATTACGCGACGGTAGTTTTGATTTGGTTTTTGCGCAATCAGATTGGCAGTATCATGCTTACAACGGGACCAGTACATTCAGGGAAGAAGGCGCTAACCCAGATCTACGTGCTGTCCTTGCATTGGAGCCCGACCCTTTGGCGTTAATCGTAAAGGAAGATAGCGAAATTAATAGTTTTAGCGATTTGGAAGATCGCGTTGTAAGTTTTGGATATGCCCGCTCATTACAACACCGGATTATCAACTCTTTGTTGGAAGCTAAGGGTTGGTCGGATAAAAATTTCAAAACAGTTCGACGCATGAACGATACGCGTCAGGTAAGCGAGTTATGCGCTGACAAGGTAGAGGCAATTCTGTTATTAGGCAGTAGCTTGAACGACAACCTAAAAGGCTTGACTGAAACTTGTAAGTTGCGCTTTGTCCCATTAGAAGATCCGGAAATTGCCAAGATCATCCAAGAGAAACCCTATTATAGAACGGGGAAAATTTTACGTGGGGATCATCTAGATTCAAAAGAAGACATACTTTCATTTGGCTACGGAGCCACTTTTGTCGCCTTAGAATCAACGTCACCAAAAGCGATTTACCACGTAGTCAAAGAGATCGTTGAAAACTTCAAAGATTTTCAATCGTTGCACCCATCCTTAAGATCATTAAGTAAGAAAGAATTGCCTTACGCAGGGATATCCGCGCCATTGCACCCAGGTGCGATTCGCTACTACCGAGAAGCTCGGCTTATTAAATAAAATTATGAATGCAGATCAAGCACTTGAAGCGTTAATTGCGGGCAATAAACAGTTTGTAAAAACTTCTTCTCAAGGCAAGGAGTTACAAACTAAAGTAGAAGATGCCAAGCTCAATGAGCAAAAACCTTTTGCTATCGTGCTGGGCTGTTCAGATTCGCGCGTACCCGCAGAGTTAGTGTTTGATCAGGGGTTTGGTGATCTCTTCGTCATCAGGGTGGCAGGAAATATAGTTGCTCCTTCGCAAATTGGCAGCGTGGAATTCGCGTGTCAGCAATTCGGTACTCAGTTAGTTGTTGTTTTGGGGCATTCAAAATGTGGTGCTATTGCGGCTACCGTTGATGCCTTGCTAAGCGATACCGAAGAGATGTCACCAAATATTGGGGCAATAGTGGATCGGGTTACACCGGCTGTTCTTCCTATTATTGAGGAATGCAGTGGTGGTGATCGTGATGAATTGTTACAAAAATCGATGCGTGCAAATGTGGAGCAATCGGTTAGAATGCTGCGCATGCGGTCGCGGATATTACGTGGCCTGGTTAATCGTCACCAGCTCCGCATTGTGGGTGCCGAATATTGTATTGAAACGGGTGAGGTGAGCTTTCTCCCCACTGAATAATCAACAACGACTTTCAACAACGACTTTCAACAACGACTTAGGAGTATTTCAAATGAAATTTTTAGACAATTATCAAGAACACACCTATGCTTTATTACGCATTGTTATTGGCTTTATGTTTATCTGGCATGGCACTCAAAAGTTGTTTAATTTTCCGCAAGAATTTCCATGGCCGATGAACCCAATGATGTACGGGGCGGGTTCTATTGAGCTAATCGGTGGGGTGCTCGTTATGATTGGCTTGTTTACACGACCTGCGGCGTTTATTTGCTCAGGCATGTCCGCTGTAGCCTATTGGATGGCACACGGTACTAAAGGCTTTTTCCCACTTTTGAATGGTGGTGAATTGGTCGCTATCTTTTGTTTTGCGTTCCTGTTTATTGCGGCGCGCGGAACCGGTATATGGGGATTGTCTAAGGACTAATACCCCTAGTTTTGTGCTAATTAACTAGCAAGATTTAAAAAGACCTTAGGAGGTCAGTATGGCGGGTACCCCGTTTAGTAACTTGTTTGGACAGTCTCCGATTAAGCCTCTCCAAGAACATATTCAATTAGCGCATGAGTGTGCTATGCAGTTGATTCCTTTTATGGACGCCGTTATGAGCGACGATTGGGACAAAGCGACGAAAGTTCATGGTGAAATCTCTGATTTGGAGCACGCTGCTGACGATGCAAAAATAAACCTAAGATCAAACCTGCCTAATAGCTTGATGATGCCGGTTGACCGAAGTGATTTACTGGTGATGGTTTCGCGACAGGATGAAATAGCCAATTGCACTAAAGATGTAGCCGGAATTATGCTGGGGCGAAAAATGAGCGTGCCCCAAGAGATCGCTAGCACGATGCGAGAGTACATTGAAACTGCGATCGAAACCTCCGCTCAAGCGGTTAAAGCGGTCAATGAAATGGATGAGTTGCTCGAGCTT
>CAJQNY010000043.1 GCA_905479805.1 uncultured Arenicella sp. | reverse complement strand
CAAGAACAGCATCTCCGATCGTAAACGTCTTACCTTTGAGGGCCAGTACATTCAAGCCGCTCAACGATATATTTCTACGCAACAAAGCAGGGTCCAAAAAATCAATCCCCAGCAAAGAGGCCACCACTGGAAGATGCTCATATTGAATCAACGTCACCTGCCGCTTTCCGCTACTTCCTGCATAGCGATCACCCTCTAAACCATACGCACTATCGGCCCATACTTGATCAACAACCGCTATCTCTGCCCGCCTCTGAGGTCGCAGGCCTATCCACTCAACTCTGCCTGTCTGAGGCAAGGTTGCCAAAAGTTGATGAATAGTTTTTGTAGATTCGGAAGTCACTGACCCTCTCTATTACAACACGGCACAGCCTTCATTCACTCTGAACCGTAGCGCGCCTGATGTTCGGCATCGAACGCTTTGGGGTGAGCAGTGACCCGCTCCACCATGGGCCGGAAGAACTCTAATGACTCAGAGTCGTAATCTGGGTCGAAGCAATTTTGATCATACTCATGACAAAACCGTACGGCTGTTTCATAAAAGGGGTGGTCAATGAATTTTTCACGAGTATTACGATCACCCCCACTATGATGAGCGTAGTAATACATTTGAAAAATCCCATGATGCTTAACTACCCAATAAAGCTCTTCGCTTACGAATGGACGAAGGATCGCTGCAGCCATCTCACTGTGTGAATAAGTAGCTAACTCGTCACCAATATCATGCAGTAACGCGACAACTACCATTTCCTCACTTTCTCCAGCGCGATGTGCCCGTGTCGCCGACTGTAGAGAATGTTCAAGACGTGAAACCTTGTAGCCCGACATAGAGTTTTCCAGTTTTGCCAAGGCTTCGAGTAGGCGACTGGCAAGCCCTATTTTATAGTCATCTTCGAGGCGGTCGAGATAGGCATACTCTTGTGCAGTTCCCTCTTCCATACGAATAAAATCAACGGTTTTCATAGTGGCAGTACTCATTTTGTGTTGCGGCCATTAGCCCAAATATCCAGATTCTTAAACTCTCTAATCTTTCTAAGCTCATAGGATAGCAGAATTCAAGCAGCCTGCTTCTTCAGCATTCGTATGCGGCTCATCACATCGCAAAAATCCATGTACGATAACTGCAGATGGCGCCCGCCAGTACTCGGGTCATAAGAGTTTCTACCGTGCATAACACGTAGGTTGTTAGTCACCATGATATCTCCGGTTTCTAAACGAAACTGCACACGGTTATCGTGGTCTTCAATTAATCTCCCGAGCTTACGGTATGCGCGATAAAACGCTTCAACCTTATCCGCTGCCATATTAGCTGGCTGAGCTAATTGGTTTGAAAAACGAAAGACCTTCACCTCTCCTTGTTCATCCAAGGTTAACAGTGGGTTGCTAGCGATAATGTCTCCACGACCACTATACATACGAAACTGGACCGGTGTAGTAGCGAGAACTTGAAATGCATCTGGATCGGCGTGTTTCAATTTAGCGGCAATGTTAAAACCATCTACTGCAGTACTCTCACCCCCTATGCTTTCATTAACTAAAAAATGAAACATCTGCACACCGGGAGGGTTATTGTAATTAGGCATGTCCGTGTGCGGCTTGAGCTCCAAGGTAGTCGATGCCACGTTATAAGCATTGTATTCTCCTGGCGTGGCACGCACATTATGTAGGCGATCGTAGATGACCTCGCGGACCACCGCCACATAATCCGCGAAACGTTCTATCTCTCCTTCTTCTAAAGGGGCGTTACGAATAATAGTTAAGCCAATATCTCTTACCGCCTCACACCATGATAGAAATACCGAATCATCAGAGCGAATTTGTTGGTAATCAAAGGTAGGTATATTCCCTTGCAATGATTTATCCCAAACCTGTATGTCAGCGGCGGCTGGGTCAGTATTGAAAGCGGATTCGCTATAATTATGACTTCTTAACCAATCCATTGAGTACCGACTTTGGTGGTTTTCATCGCTCCAAATAATAGCGAGCTCGTCACCATCGACGTTGGCTTCCAACGCTATCAAATCGTCCGGTATCTCAGAAGTTACCAGTATACGCTCGTGTGTATCTGGGTGAGTACAGTCGCTGCAAGAACAATTATCGCGCAACCAAACATAATGAAACTGCGACGGTTGACCACTACCTAGGTCGATATCCAAGGAAGCCGAATTAAGGTTTATTGTATTCATATTCATCGTCCAAAATCGATTTTTTAATGTTTCAGCAGGTTGGTCCCGCATATTAGGTTCGCCTAAATTTTCCGCATCAAAAGATACTGACAAACGGCATCTTCAATTAGAAAACTATATTCGCTGTGAATTATTTCAACCTTTCTATTAGCGACAAGTTGATTACAGTATTGTTCAAAATTTTGCTCTTTTACATAAGCTTCGCGCGCATTCAAAGCAAGTAGACCGCCGGGCGGAATCACCTCGAGCATTCGCTCGGCGCCGCTCGGCGGCACATGACCTAAAGTGAGCACACCCACGCAAATCACCACATCGAAATCACGATCATTTATCTGCGTCTCTAGTGCCAAGGTGAGGTCAACGCCGGAATCGAGTTTTTTGTAACATTGCTTTGACTCAGCCAATGCCACCATCTCTTCGCTCAGATCAAAACCACTTAGGTTACGGTAACCTTTAGCAAACAGTTCTTTGCCAACTAAGCCAGTGCCACAGCCCGCATCAAGACATTTTAATTCCCGCAGTTCACCCGCGGATAGGTTCTGCCTTAGGTGTTCATCCAAAAGCTCCACCATTCGCCGCGGGCCGAGATAGCTTTCGCCGGTGACATCACGATCGTAGTCCCGTGACCAATCACGATAGTAATCGCGAATTTTTTCGGGGTCTTCAGAAAGCTCCCACGCCCGCCTGATATGGTCTTTGCTATCCTTTTTGTTCATGTTCTGGTCTCGTTATTCATGACGAAGTCTGGATATTTATAGGAAGATCTCGCCAAAAGTATGCTTGATCTCACGAGCGCATCCGCGAGCCATTGGCATCATGTAAGGGTTCAGGAACAATCTTTGCGGGGTAACGTTCACCCAGAATCTCTACTTCAAAATCAGCTTGAGCTAGCTCGGCGAGTTCAGCAGGAACATACGCCATGGCAACACTTTGCCTCACATAATGGGCATAGCCTCCTGAACTAACGTAGCCGACGCACTCACCATTATGAAAAACAGCTTCATCGTGATGGCAATCAATTTCTGTTTCAACAAGCAGAGTCACCAGCTTTACGCTTGGACCCGTTTGCTGTTCTAAAAGAGCAGCTTGTTTACCAATAAAATCTGCAGGTTTAGCGAAATCCACAAATGCCACTAAACCCGATTGTTCTGCCGTGAAGTCTGGTCGGAAATCCAAGGTCCAAACACCCCATGACTTTTCTAAGCGCATAGACATTAATGCGCGGGCGCCATACAGGCTTAAACCGTAATCATTACCCTGATCTACAATGGATTCGTAGAGCTTCAATTGATATTGCGGTGCGCAATAAATTTCATAACCTAACTCGCCACTAAACGAAATACGCGCCAAGATCACGGGCACCCCAGCGACCACCGTTTCTCGAATATCACAAAATTTGAATGCCTCAGCCGAAACATCATCACGCGTTAGATTTGCCAATAAGTCTCGAGATTTGGGACCAGCGATTGCCATACCATGAAACTCGTCTGATCGATTACGATATGCGACCTGCATGCCTGTTGCATCCAGCTGTTTCTCAAACCATCTGCGATGCATTTCTTGTGCAGCGCCAGAACCAAACACAATGAAGCGATCTTTCGCAAGGCAAGCCACAGTCAAATCGCCCAATAATTTACCTTTCTCGCTTAGCATAGGCGTCAATTTCAAACGACCAGGCTTGGGAAGGCTATTTGCCAGAACTAAATCTAAAAACAGGCCTGCATCAACGCCAACAAACTCATGTTTCGCAAAGTTGGCTATCTCAATAGCACCCACATTTTCTCTGACTGCCTTCACCTCATCTGCCACATTTAGAAAAGCATTAGAACGGCGGAAGGAAGGTTCCTCATAGGCTAGCTCTTTAGAATCCGCAAACCACAACGCGTGCTCCAAGCCGAAACTTGCACCCATCACCGCACCTCGCTCGATTAATTCACCATAAATTGCAGTGGTTTTTTGCTTACGCATCGCCGGCAGTTCTTCGTTCGGGTAAGTCAGTAAAAACCGCCGCTCATAGTTTTCAGTTGACTTAATCGTCCCGTAATCACGCGTGGCAAACTCTCCAAAGCGTGCGATATCCATCGCCCATACATCAATAGATGGCTCACCCTCTATAATCCATTCCGCCAAGCAAAGCCCCACTCCGCCGGCTTGGCAAAAACCCGCCATCACACCCACGGCAGTCCAGTAATTTCTCATTCCTGGTACAGGCCCAATCATCGGGTTACCGTCCGGGCCGAAAGTAAATGGACCGTTAACGACAGATTTAATACCTGCACTCGCCAAGGCAGGCATTCGTTCAAAGGCGAGTTCGATTCGATCTGCCACTCGTTCTAAATCTTCTGGTAAGAGTTCATGCCCAAAATCATTTGAAACGCCATTTACTTTCCATGGAGTTCCAACGGGTTCATAAGTGCCCAACAAAAGCCCATTACCCTCCTGCCTAAAATAGATATTTGCTTCGTAATCAATTCCTGCGGCCAACTCCTGACCAAAATCCTTAATCTCAGGAATCTCCTCAGTGATGAGATAGTGGTGTTCCATGGGTTGTACAGGTAGTTCGATGCCCGCTAGACGCCCAACCTCACGCGCCCACAAACCAGCAGCATTCACCAATATCTCTGCATTGATTGTGCCCTGCTCTGTGACTACGTCCCAGCTACCATCCTTTAGCTGATTAGTCTCAATCACTGGCGCATTGCGGTAGTAATTTGCGCCCAATTTTTTCGCGGCCTTCGCGTAGGCGTAGGTCACGCCAGAGGGATCAACATGGCCGTCCAGCGGATCATAAAGGCCACCAATATACTGTTTAGGGTCTATCAGGGGATTCAAGGCAGCGGCTTCTTCTGGGGTGATTAACTCTTGATCCAGCCCCATGTATCGCGCCTTTGACCTC
>CAJQNY010000042.1 GCA_905479805.1 uncultured Arenicella sp. | reverse complement strand
TCGAGGTGCAAATGCGGGTGACTTTGCTGGAATCAATGTGATCGACCTGTTGCTTGGTTTATGCCGAGCGGATGACCCTTATTATTCACAGCTGTTAGTGGATAAGTTTTTATTCATGCGACCCGAGGACCAATTAGTGTTGCGAGACTGCATGCGGCGGACTAGTTTAATGAATAGCTTTCTTAGCCATCTTGATAATCATTCTGGTGCTAACCCGAGCTGGTATGAGAAAAACTTAACGGCCTTTTTGGAGGTCTGTGAATTGCACGGCGCAACGGCTATTCAGCATCACGAGCAGTTGGTGAAAAAGTTTATAGAAGCCCCAGCTGATAGCGATGACTTATCATCCAAAGTGGACCTGACAGCGAGTGGCCCACCTTTGCCGGTATTGCTGAAAGGTTTAAGAAAATTATGTGACCTGCGGGCCGCGGCTGATAATGAAGAGATACCAAGCCGCTATGACGATGTTAAACGATTGCGCGACAGCCTAACCTGAGCTCTATATGAACGCTATTGAAGATATAGTGACGACTGAATTTGTTCCACAAGATGGGATATATCTGCTTAACCATTCCGTAGGTAGAATGCCGAGCTCAGCAAAACAAGCTGCAACTAATGGCTATTTTGATATTTGGGATCGGCAGACCTCGAATGCTTGGCCCAATTGGTTGGAGGGTATCCAAGAGTTCCGTATGGCATTGGCAGCGCTATTTAATGCATCGCCAGAAGAGTTTTGCCCGCAAACGAACGTGTCGAGCGGGCTCAGCAAGGTGTTGGGCTCCCTGAATCCTAAGCAGAGCAAGAAAAAAATAGTTTTTACTGAAAATGATTTTCCATCGATTGGTTTTGTTTTACAGCAGGCTCGTAAGCTTGGCTTTGACCTGCACATGATAGATAAAACCAAAGATGTACAAGATGTGCAAGTTTGGCAAGACGCTATCGATTCCAACGTGGTCGCAGTACTCATAACGCATGTGCATTACAATACTAATCGTTTGATTCCAGTGCAGGCAATAAGCGAATTGGCACGTGAGCAGGGAGCGCTAAGCATTGTGGACGTCGCTCAGTCTAGCGGTGTGGTGCCAATTGATTTCCAGCTATGGCAGCCTGATATCGTTGTCGGCTCATCTATCAAGTGGTTGTGCGGTGGTGCTGGCGCGGGATTTCTCTGGATGAAGCAGGGTATTGCAAATCAACTTTCTCCCGTTGACGTCGGCTGGTTCTCGCATGCTGATCCCTTTGAATTTGACATACACAACTTCGAATACGCGGATAGTAGCGCTCGATTCTGGGGAGGTACACCTTCTGTTCTTCCGTATCTAGTCGCAGCAAATTCAATAAACTTGATTCAACAGATCGGTGTTGAAAGTATTCGCAGCCACAATTGGCGCCTAAGTCAGTTATTCTTGCAAGGAATTGACGCGAGGTTTTTTGTGTCGCCCAGTAATTTAGAAAAGAAGGGTGGTACGTCAGTGCTGAAATTTAATAATCAAGAAGAAGCAGAGAGTGCTCTAAAGTCTATAGGCGTTCATTATGATGCACGCGCCGAGGGCATACGATTGTCACCGCATATTTATAATACTGAACAAGAAATAGAGGCGGTCGTAGACTGTTTGAAGATTTTCTGAATTTTTTGAACCAATTTGATTGTTTTTGCATCTAAATAGAGAGAAATAGAATAGAAACTAGACCCACCTGATCAGGAGTACAGAATGAAACCGATTCGAACTATGGTAAACGCTATTAAGCTCGTATTTCTAACGTTGTTTTTATGCGCTAAGGCAATGGCCTACGACTGTGAATATCAACGCGACCAAAACACGCAGCTTACCCTCAATGGAACGCGCAACATTGAAGTTCAAGCGGGTGCTGGGGAGCTCAAAATTATTGGTGAAAAAGGCCGAACAGATATTTCGATACAAGCGGATCTGTGCTCTTCGGACGAAGAAATGCTCGCTGAAATGAGTGTTGGCGCTAAAGTCGATGGAGATACGGCATACTTGGGAACCAAGTTTCCTAAGAAGCCGACGATGAGTTGGGGCGATTATTACGCCCGTATAAACCTTACACTGCTTGTTCCAGAAAATGCGGTTTTAGATGTAGAAGACAGCAGCGGGGCGGCGCTAATTCGTGATGTGGCTGAGTTGAAGATAAAGGATTCGTCGGGTGAACTCGAAATTGAGCGTATTAGCGGTGACGTTGATGTTATCGACTCTTCGGGCGCGCTGACGCTTAAGAAGATTAAAGGCAATGCCAAGATTACCGACAGTTCGGGTGGAATTTATGCTTCGGATGTTGCGCTGGACCTAATCGTTCGTGCGGATAGCTCAGGTGAGATTGATGCCAAGCGAATAGGGCAAAATGTATTGGTAAAACGAGATAGTAGCGGAGCCATTAACGTGAAGAATGTCGGTGGAGATTTCACCGTCGAACGAGATGGCAGTGGAGGCATTAACTACAAGAACGTCGTAGGGAACGTCAATCTTCCTAACTAGGTAGCACATAGTCTAAGACTGGGTCTTTTGTCTGACAAATTTTCTCTGACAAGGGGCAGCTTTCTATTTAGACTATTGATATGCCTAGCTCAATCAATCGTCGACAGTTTTTAATCGCGACAAGCTCAATTGCGGCGACGTCGTTCGCCGGCTGCTCGGATTCTCCGCAATTTTCTGATCGTTACACTCTGCAAGATGTCGATCGGCTCTCGCAACAGCGTGAGGGGGAGACGCGGCAGTTCGGAAAAGGCCCTTTGGGTGATCAGATCTATCTGGGGTACAAAGGACTCGCAGAGCTGCCTTGGTTTGAATTGGATGAAAAAGGCAGGCTTTACTCCGCTGATGATAGTGTTCCTATGGCCATAGACAGTCATTGTCACTTGGGAATGAGTGTTTTCCTGAAACCTGAGTTAGATCTTGCTAAAAAATCTAGGAGTGTCCGACATATTCTCGATTGCGATAAATCGTCGATTGGGTGTGAATTAAATCTTGAAGGCTATATAAACGGCAATTTCACTGAACATGATTTGATCACCATGCGCCGAGATATGTTAGCTCAGGGCCTATGGGGTAGTTCGATTGCGCGCACTCAAACAATTCCAAACTTGCTTAGTGAAATGGATGCTATGCGTGTCGAAGAAGCAGTGTTATTACCGATTAAATTGGGCTTGTGGGCTGGCGATAACCTGACCGAAAATTGGCGTGTCAAAGTTGCGCAGATGCAGCTAAATTCGCGCTTACGGGTTGGTTTCTCAGTTCATCCGCGCGATGAAAGTCGAGTAGAGCAGCTACGCGACTATGCGAAGGCCGGCATCAAAATTCTTAAGCTTCATCCAACCGTTCAACGGTTCTATCCTGACGATGAAAGTATGATGGCGCTGTATGCTGAGGCCGAAAAGTTGGGGGTTGTTATCTTCTTTCATGGTGGCCGGGCTGGAATAGAGCCAGAATCATCACATCCATTCGCCCTGCCTCGGCACTATGAGAGACCGTTAGCAGAGTTTCCTAACTTACGATTCGTGATCGGCCATGCGGGCGCCCGTGATAATGAAGCTATGTTCAAGATGGCATTGAAATATCCCAATGCTTGGTTTGATACTCATGGGCAAGGAGTGACTCGTTTAATGGAACTAATAAAATTAACGGGCGGAGAACGTTTAATGTTTGGGACAGACTGGCCTTTTTATCATTTGGGCGCCTCATTAGCCAAAGTACTTTTAGCCACTCAGGATTCAGGAATGTTGGATGTCCGCGAAAAAATATTAAGAGGTACGGCAAAAGAATTGTTCGGTGATTCGTTCAACTCGGTAAGACCTTGATCAATCGAAAAAATATTCGAACCCTATCTGAATAAAGCTACTTTCTCGAAAGCCAAAGAGTAAATCTCGGGGGTTTTCGGAATCAAAATAACGCACTTCAATGTTTGCCGTCATCGCAGGAGCGATTCGGGTTGCGCCCTCTACAAAGATAGCGCGGCTATCAGAGTCGTCAAAGTCGTGGGTGATGCCAAAGAGAACTTCGGAGCTACTCATGTCGTTAAGAGCCAGACGAGCGCCCAAGAACAAGTCATTTTGAAATAAAGAAGTGGCGCGTTCGTTCCGTTCATCCCAGGAGTACTCAGCGAGCACGCCAAGATCATAGATCGAATTGAATACCCCGGTGAACGTATATTCAACACCTGCTGTTGCCGCCGAAAAATCTTGGTACAGCGAATCGTCAAACTTTCGATTGATGGCCTCTAACTTGAGTAACCAAGCGTCTGTTGTTAATTGAACGTCTGCGCCGAACTGATCAATTTGAGGGTAGTAAGGTGTGGTTGAAAAGTCCATCGGATTAAATTCGCGAAACAAATCGGCTTCCCGTGAGGTGCCAGAAAACCACGAGAGGCCCACACCCCAATCCCCAAATGTATTGCTGTAGCGTAAGGCGAAATCTATGTTGTTTTCTTCGTCGTCAGATTCGTAGGACTCGTGATCGTTATTAACTAAAATACCTCCATTGAGCCGACTATCTGCTCCTGCAAAAGTGCGGCTACGAAAATAAGGCAGCAGGAAGGCCTCGAAATTACCAAAGTCATTAAAGTACTGATAACGTATCATCGGCTGACCAAGCTTATCTTCGCCGTCGATGTTCTCGACGCCATCGGTTTGGTTGATGATGTCCACTAAATGCTGTGATTCAGTGACACCCCAGAACACACGGCCGAGTCCTGCTGAAAACTCCCAGTTGGCGCCATAGTGAGTCCATATCAATTGCCGTACGTCGACGTGACTTCGCTCTCCATCTTGCTCGTCATAGCGTAAGAATGGCTCAAATGTGATGTTGTCGTCACCCTCATTCCAATCTCGAAAAAACTCCATTTCCAATCGCGCAGAGACTTGACTTCGAGCGGTTTCCATACCTGCATCGCCTTGCCAAAACAAGCGCTGTTCAAGCTCGATGCTGCCGTCCCAACTGCTAATGGCATTGCTGCAATGAGGTATCGTAAAAATGGCCATACCCAAAAATAGCACAGCATATTTACAATTGAAGTTCATAACGACATTCATACGGTTTACTAGCGAGCTCTAGCTAAGCGATTTTCTTTGAAGTCAGCATCGCTTAGCCCAGTATCAAAACGCAGGTTTTTGATCGCGATGTCCGTACTCTTGCCGGTCTTGTGGTTAACCATAAATTGCTGATCGGCGCGCCAATATTTTTCTTTGTAAAGCTTGTAGTCCTTTATGCTTAAGGTCTTCAGCAATGTGTCTCTTCGATCATAGTAATCGATCTTGTGCACACGGTGATGTTCCTTATCGATCCAAGCAATTACACGGGTATACCCCGAATATTTGTCGACAGGTTTCATCTCGACTACCGATACGTCCATACCCTCGAACTCTTCATCACGAAGATACAGGTATGTATTCTTTTCAACTTCAAAGGAAGATAGGTCCTCAAACGCAAACTCGCTGCCAAGGAAGGGGCCTGATTTATTCCGTGAGGCGATACGTTTAACACGCTTTAAAGCAGGTAGGAAAAGCCATTGGTCATCATTACCCACGACGTGTGAGTAGGATAAGAATGCTGTCCCTTTAACATCTAGCGGAGTATCAAAGATGGTTAAACCTTTATCACCATCACCTTCAACTTCTAGAGATTTACTCCGCATCTCCCGGACAACCTCTTGACCTTTTTCATTGCGCAAGGTCATGGAAAGATTGCTTTGTGAGTCGCCCCAGCCCAAGTCGCGTGCTTTAATTGCCTTAGCAATGTTCAGGCCTTTATCTTCGGCTGCCGTCGCACCCGCACCCGCGTCAGCGTCCGCGTTGGCATTCAA
>CAJQNY010000041.1 GCA_905479805.1 uncultured Arenicella sp. | reverse complement strand
AATTCTTCGCCGCCATTGACAAGCTTCACCAACACAGAAATCTTGTTACCATGCTGGTATGCACCCACCACCGCACCATCGCCGCCTTCGGTGATCTCAAAACGACGAACACTGATGTTTTCGCCAATTTCCTGGATTAATGTTTGGCGCGCTTCTTCGACAGTATTTCCACCGTCTGTAACACTGGCAGCCAAGGCATCCAAATCCGCTGGCTTAGAGTTTAATACCGTGCCAGCCACCTGATTTGCAAATGCAACAAAGGCGTCATTTTTGGCAGCAAAGTCGGTTTCTGAATTAACTTCAACTGCAACACCGACGGAATCTTCCACCAAGGTAACAATAGTGCCCTCGGCAGCGATTCGGCTTGCTTTTTTATCAGCTTGTGCAGCTCCGCGTTTACGCAGCTCTTCAATTGCCAAATCAATATCGCCGTCTGTCTCGACCAGCATTTTCTTGCATTCCATCATTCCTGCGCCAGTACGCTCGCGCAGCTCTTTTACTAATGCGGCAGTAATTGCCATATCATCACCTATGTTCTAAAAATAGAGATTTAATATTTATAAAGCACTTTAAACTCAGCGAGTTACGCTTAGTTTATGAAACTTTTTCTTTAGCTTGCTTGATCCACTCTTCGCGATCTATGCGGCCCTTAAAACTTAGCTCGTCGTCTATACGAGTTACGTCTTCAGGTGTTAGATCTGCAATTTGCTTGAATGTTGTGATGCCTTGAGCATTCAACTTGCCAGCAATTACTGGACCAATTCCATTAATGTCAGTCAAGTCGTCAGCGCCAGCGGCTTCAGCAACAGGCGCGGCTTCAGCAACAGGAGCGGCTTCAGCAACAGGCGCGGCTTCAGCAACCGGTGCGGCTTCAGCAACCGGTGCGGCTTCAGCAACAGGAGCGGCTTCAGCAACCGGTGCGGCTTCAGCAACTTCTACGTACTCTTGGCTATCGCCTGGAGTCACCGCTGATTTTATTTGCGCCGCCTGACGTGCATTTATGATCGTGTCAGCTACTTGCTCAGTATAAAGACGGATAGCACGAATCGCATCATCGTTACCCGGAATGACATAATCAATACCATCTGGAAGACAATTGGTATCTACAATCGCAATAACGGGGATTCCAAGCTTATTCGCCTCAGAAACGGCAATATATTCAGACTTCACATCCACAACGAACAATGCATCTGGTAGCCCTTGCATATTTTTAATACCACCAAGACTACGCTCAAGCTTAATACGCTCACGCTCAAGTGTTAGTGACTCTTTCTTGCTCAAACGAGCCATTTGGCCTTCTACCAACTGAGTATCCAGCTCCTTAAGTCGTTTGATTGAATTCTTAACTGTCTTATAGTTGGTTAACATTCCGCCTAACCAACGATGATTCACATACGGTGTGCCTGCTCTTTCAGCGGCTTCTTTCACAAGATTGCTGGCTGAACGTTTTGTTCCAACCATCATAATTGAACCACCATTACCTACAACTTGACCGATGTAGTTCATCGCGTCATTAAACATAGGAAGGGTTTGCTCAAGATTGATAATGTGAATCTTGTTGCGCTCGCCAAAGATAAAGGGGCGCATTTTAGGTGACCAATAACGGGTTTGATGGCCGAAATGTACGCCTGCTTCTAGCATCTGACGCATAGTGATGTCTGACATGGTATTACTCCAAAATTGTATGGGTTTACACAAAACCGAAAGATCCGAGCAGTTAACCTCGATCCAATCAAAATGCTGGGATAATATCGAATAAATAATAAATATCGGATACTCAAAAGAGCGATTCAAAAATCATTATTATTCAACATAAACAAGCACTTAAACTAAAACGAAGCACCCAACTACTCTTAACGATAATCGGAAGATTTAAGTTGAGGCGCGTTTATACCACAGCCCCTCTATCGGATCAAAGAAATATTGCGATAACGAGCGTATTTTATTTCCCAATACAGCCGGAAAATTGAGATTAATATTGACAGTAAACTCATACCAAAGTTCAGGGGAACTAAAAGGCGCAAGGGACTGACGTTTGCCTTAGAAATAGGTATGATTAAAACAAGTGCACCAGCACCCTGAATCCAACCTTTATTGGAGCTTTTATTAATGCAGCAATTAAGTGGGCTAGACGCCTCATTTTTATATCTAGAAACAGCCAACTCTCCAATGCACATTGCGAGCTTGTCTATCTATGACCCCTCCACCGCTCCGGGCGGTAAGGTTGGCTTCAAACAAATATTAGCAAATACTCAAGCGCGCGCGCGACGAGTAACCGCTTTGACCAACACTTTGGTCGAAGTGCCACTCAGCCTAGATCACCCCTATTGGCGTTCAGACGCAGACTTTGATCCTGAATTTCATATTCGGCATATCGCCCTTCCCAAGCCAGGCGATTGGCGTCAACTTTGCATTCAAGCCTCAAGATTGCACGCCCGACCCTTGGATCGCGCGCACCCTTTATGGGAAATGTACATTATTGAGGGTCTGGATAACGTAGAAGGTTACCCGCCGGGATGCTTTGCAGTGATGACAAAAATGCATCACGCTGCCGTCGATGGTGCATCAGGTGTTGAGATCGCCGCCGCGATTCACGACCTTGAACCTGTTGCGGGCATTGATGAAGATTACGACCCAGTACAACGTGAAAGCGTTCCAACCGCACTCGAACTCATTTGGCGTGCACAGGTTAATAATATTAAAACACCGTTTAGGTTTATTAGTGTTGCTAGAAACACCATCCCAGGTTTTGCTCGTTTTGCAACTGGCTTAGCCAAAGGCAAGCTTAACCGAGTAAGCAAGATTCCACGCACTCGATTCAACACCACGGTTTCACCGCATCGCGTATTTACCGCCGTACAATTCGATTTAAAAGACGTCAAAGCAATCAAAAGTAGCATAGAAGGCGTAACCGTGAACGATGTTGCTATCGCTATTTGCGGTGGCGCGTTACGAAAGTATTTAGTTGCTAAGAAAGAACTTCCTCAGCGCTCACTTGCAGCGATGGCACCAATCAACATTCGAACCAAAGATAAATTAGGCACCGCTGGCAACCAAGTCTCACAGATGACAGTTAAAGTGTGTAGCGATGTCGAAGAACCGGTTGAACGACTATTGGCTGTCCACCATGGCACACAACAGGCAAAGGAGTTAACGAATGCAATCGGTGCTAAAAGCATGACCGATTATTCGCAGTTTATTCCGTCAACACTGACTGCCTCAGCAGCACGAGTAGCCAGCCGCATTGGTTTAGCGAATCGCGGCGCACCGATTTACAACTGCGTCATAACCAATGTGCCAGGCCCGCAAATTCCGCTCTACTTCACTGGAGCTAAAATGCTGAGCTCGTTTGGAATGGGCCCCGCAATAGACGGCACTGGACTATTCCAAGCAATCGGCAGCTATTGTGGATCTTTCAATATAGCCGTGTCGTGCTGTCGGGAAATGATGCCAGACCCCGACTTCTACCAACAATGCTTACAAGAATCATTCGACGAGTTATTCGCTGCCACACAGGCTCTAAGCAATCCAGAGAGCAAAAAGAAAGCGAAAAAAGTTAAGAAGAAGGCTCGCAAGAAAGTTAGTAAGAAGTCTTAAATTTAATTGCAAAATCCTAATCTTGGCAATATGAGTGAAGTGCCAGCATCGCTCTAAATATTAGGCGTGACCTCTGGACAATAGACTCAGTTTAAACTGGAATTGGGTGATCAGTTGACCATCAAGCACTCACTGTTTGGCCCATAACTGACTTAAGTCGTCCTAGGCACGATTGATCTGGCTCAGCGAAAACTAGGCTTTTCAATCCAGACTTATCAAAAGGTTGCCAGTTCCCCTCGGCTTGTCGTAATCGATCAGCCAATACATACATAACCAACGGGTTAAACCCAAGCCCAAGATGACTGGCGGGCACGATTATGTTTTCAGTTTCGTACCTGTCAGCTTGTATGGAGGCTTCCCACGCAACAATGCCATCCGTCTTAGAAAAGATGGAAGTTGTAGGCACTGGAGGCGCATCCCCCAACCGCTCAAAACGATCGCTATTTCGATCTGACGGTGAACCATTAAGTGATTTGAATAAATCACCCGCATTTGTCAAATCTGTCGCGCCGGAAACAGGACTCCCCATACTAATCACGGAACGAACACTCTCTGGCTCAAGCTTTGCAGTTTCTCTGGCAAAAATGCCGCCCAGGCTCCAACCAATTAAAGTCACTTTCCTGCCTTCTTTATCGGCAATATTCCTAACCAGACGACGCATTTGATTCTCGCGTTTTTGATCATAAAGCAGGTTTCGGCCTAAGCCCCAGCCATAGCTCGAATAGCCCAAATCATCCAACAGCTTACGCATTGGGAGGGTCGATATATCGCTTCCTACAAAACCAGGAAAAACAATAACAGGATGACCATCGCCTTTAGGCAATCGCTTAAGCACCGCCCGGGTCAAATAGAAGCTTTGGAATTCAAATATCGCCCTTCCCTCGGCGTATTTGTACAAATCGAATTGTGCGCGTCGAAACGCGCTAAACGGACTGGCTTTTGACATGATAGCCTTACTAATTATTATCATTATTTATGCCAATAACCATACCCGCAAACCCAATAAATTACGACATAAATATTTACCTGACAGCTATCCAATAAACGTTTGAATTCTATCGACGTTGAACATATTAATATTTCCAGAACATGCTATAGACCCCAAATTAATTATCGAATTTTGTTACAATACCGCCAAATTGACACAGATATCGTAGACCAAAACCTATTACTCATGAGCACCATAATAAAAACTGACAGTGAGATCGAAAAGATGCGCATTGCTGGCAAGCTTGCCAGTGAAGTGCTCGACATGATCGAGGAGCACGTAAAACCAGGAATCACTACAGAGGAATTAGACACAATTTGCCATGACTACATGGTGAATGAGCAAGATTCTATACCGGCCTGCCTAAATTATCGCGGTTTTCCTAAATCCGTCTGCACCTCGGTCAACCATGTCATCTGCCACGGGATACCCGGTGAGAAACGCTTGAAAAAAGGCGACATCATCAACATTGATGTGACCGTCATCAAAGATGGGTACCACGGCGACAATAGTCGTATGTACCATGTCGGGAAGCCGACAATATTAGGTCAGCGTATTTGTGAAGTTGCAAAAGAATCGATGTTAATCGGCATTGATATGGTAAAGCCCGGAGTTCACCTTGGCGATATCGGCCATGCTATCCAAACGCATGCTGAAAGTAATAATTTTTCAGTGGTACGCGAGTATTGCGGTCACGGGATTGGTAAAGGTTTCCACGAAGAACCTCAGGTACTCCACTACGGGCGCCCTAACACGGGCATGGCTCTAGTTGAAGGCATGACATTTACCATTGAGCCTATGATCAATGCAGGTAAAAAAGATACCCGTTTATTAGCCGATAACTGGACCGTCGTCACGCGAGACCATTCGTTATCAGCGCAATGGGAACATACGGTATTGGTAACGGCCACGGGTTACGAGATACTCACCGCGTCCGCAAACTCAGTACATCCCTAAGCTCGATTAGACGATCGGATGTCAGGTTTGCATAAACTGGACTCTACCGTGAACATTAACTGGGCCGACAAATACTTCTTGCTTGCGGGACCAGTGATTTAACTATCTTTCCGTATGCGATTCACCAAAAGCAAACTCCTTAATACGACCACCTTTCGCAAGGCCTTAGACGAAGGTAAGGCTGCGATTCCGCTCTATAAAAGTACAATAAGGAATGCCCTGGAACAGCTCACTCTTCATCAGAGCGAAGGAGTTTCATCGGGCGACCTAATATCGCACTACACATGGATGATCGACAAGCTCGTCATTTTCGCTTGGCAAGATTTTGCCAAACTAAGTGTAAAAACTTACGACATGGAACTGGTGGCGGTAGGTGGGTATGGCCGCGCAGAGCTGCACCCCTATTCAGACGTCGATTTGCTAATCTTATTGCCTGATGAGCAGTATGATGATGCGCAGATTTTTGTGGAATCGTTTCTGCAATTTCTCTGGGATATCGGTCTTGAAATAGGCCATAGCGTGCGTTCGGTAAAAGACAGCCTTAAAGAAGCTCGACAAGACATTAGCACGATGACAAATATGCTAGAAGCACGTCATCTTGTTGGCAACCGCACCCTACTCCACGATCTAGATGACAAGCTCCGTAACGGGCGCATTTGGCCGGCCGACAAGTACTTTGCAGAAAAACAAGATGAGCAACTTCGTCGCCACTCGAGATTCCAAGATACTGCCTATTCACTTGAACCAAACATAAAGGAAAGCCCAGGCGGTTTGCGTGACCTGCAAACCATTTTGTGGATTTACAACCGTCATTTTGGAGTCACCTCTTTCAAACAAATGAATGAGCACGGTCACATCAATAACGATGAGTACCGCATTTTGATACGAGCTCGAAATATTCTTTGGAAGCTTCGCGCTGGGCTCCACTTAACAACAAACCGTCACGAAGACCGACTTCTGTTCGATAGTCAAAGAGAGCTTGCACAGGAATTTGGCTATCTCGACAATGCCAACTCATTAGCTGTCGAGCAATTAATGAAACGCTATTACCGAACAGCGAAACAGGTTATGTACCTCAATGAGGTTTTGCTTTCAAATTATCGCGTCAATCATATACGTCGGTTTTCGCTCAGTGGCTCGCGCAATATTGATGATGACTTTGCTCTCAGAAACAAACTCATCGAACAGCGCAGAGAGGATCTATTTGAGACCGATCCTCAAGCAATGCTCAAGCTTTTTGTGCTGATGCAAAAAAACAAAATAACTGGAATCCACCCAGATACCATTCGCGCAATTCGTGCAAATTTGGAATTAATTAACCATAGCTTTCGTTCCAAAACGACGTCAAAGAAACTCTTCATTGAACTCTTCAAAGATGAGGGGCTTGGATTAAGCAATGCGCTTTCACGTATGAATGCCTACGGAGTCTTGGGCGCGTATCTACCCATTTTTGGCGCGATCGTTGGCCAGATGCAGCATGATTTATTTCATGTCTATACCGTAGATGGCCACACATTAATGGTGATCCAGAACCTCATTCGTCTGCGTGAACACAAAGATGAATACCCGATCGCAGGCGATATCGTATCGAGCTTATATCGTCCAGAGAGACTGTTCATCGCGGCCTTGTTTCATGACATTGCCAAAGGACGTGGCGGTGACCATTCGGAACTAGGTGAAGTAGAAGCATATCAATTCTGCATTGAACACAATATAAATGAATACGACGCAACGTTGGTTGGATGGTTGGTGCGCAGCCATTTACTCATGTCTCACTTCTCTCAACGACGAGATATTTCAGACCCCATTGTTATTCAAGAATTCGCTAATATTGTCGGAGACATCGAGCACCTAGATAATCTATATGTACTCACTCTAGCAGACATAAAGGGCACCAGCCCTAAGGTGTGGAACGCTTGGAAAGGTCAATTACTCCTGGATCTATACAAGGCCACCGCCAAGGCCTTACGAAGAGGAGAAGCTCAGCCGCTAAATGAAGAAGAACACGTCTTACAAGACCGAAAGAGTGCGTTACAAAAACTGTCTCGGCGTCTGCACGCTGACGAATACGATGTGCGGTTCATTGAAGAGTTTTGGGACACTCTGCCTAATGACTACTTCATTCGCAATGAACCTTATTACATAGCTTGGCATGCAGCGGCCTTATGTCAAAGCCGTTCGATCAGCATGCCAATTGTCTCAGTGCGGTACAGCGAACGCCTTGAAGCCAATATGATTTTCGTTATGGCTCCTAAATTCGGACAATTGCTTAGCCGAGTCACAGCCTCCTTCGATTCCTTGGAGCTGGGCATTATTGAAGCGCAAATGCATAACAGTAACATCGGCTTTGCCCTTTATTCATTTAAAGCCATAGCGCCGCTAACTGAATCGGCCGATTCAGAAGCTTATCTATCTCATCTGGAAAAAACATTGCGGGTATTAATCTTGTCACAAGAGGCCATCCAAAAGATAGTTCGCCGCAAAGCGTCTCGAGCCTTAAAACACTTCCCTATTCCTTGCAGAGTGATCTTTACGTTCAACAATGCCAATCACACGGCAATGGAAGTCATTGCTGAAGATCAACCTGGTCTTTTACACAACGTAACGTTAATTCTTCAACAACACTCAGTTATTTTGGTTAGTGCAAAAATCGCTACATTTGGAGAGAAAGCGGAAGACATTTTTTTCATACAGCATCCGAATAAAGCGCCTGTGGTAGATAAAAAGCTACTCGGATTAATTGAATCTGACATTATCGAAGCCTTAGATAGAGAACCACTGAAGACAGCGTCCAATTAATCAGTCGTTATCACAGCCTTTTTTGTCTAATTCAGTCTAAAGCGATAGCTCATTGCATTTTTCTAATAGATAATTCACTCACAGTTTTTAATCACCTACCCACAGCAAACACCATGTCTACGCAAATCACCGAACTTCAAAGCATCATTGAAGCAGCATTCGAAAACAGATCTAACATAACACCTAGCAGCGTTGATCCGATCGTCAGTAAGGCCGTCTTGGAAACAATAGAATTACTCGATTCAGGGCAAGCGCGCGTAGCCGAAAAGGTTGATGGTAATTGGCAGGTCAATCAATGGTTGAAAAAAGCAGTCTTATTGTCATTCGCAATTCGTGATAATGAAGTGGTAGAAGGTCAAGGAACGAATTTCTACGACAAAGTCCCTTCAAAGTTTGCAGACTGGGACCAGGCGCGTTTTGCTGACGCTGGCTTTAGGGTCGTACCACCGGCAATGGCCCGCAAAGGCTCCTACATAGCCCCCAGCGTAGTGCTAATGCCGAGTTACGTAAACATAGGCGCTTACGTTGACAGCGGCAGCATGGTCGACACCTGGTCCACGGTAGGGTCGTGTGCGCAAATTGGTAAGAATGTACACCTCTCTGGCGGTGTGGGTATTGGTGGCGTCTTGGAACCATTGCAGGCCGGGCCAGTGATCATTGAGGATGATTGCTTTATCGGTGCTCGTAGCGAGATTGTCGAAGGTGTCGTCGTAGAAGCTGGCTCCGTGATATCAATGGGCGTTTACATAGGTCAAAGCACGAAAATATTAGACCGAGAGACTGGCGAGATAAGTTACGGGCGAATCCCCGCAGGCTCAGTTGTCGTCTCAGGTTCAATCCCCAGTAAAGATGGCAGCCACAGTCTTTACTGCGCAGTGATCGTCAAGAAAGTTGACGCAAAAACCCGCAGCAAAACAGGGCTCAATGAGTTATTGAGAATTGACTAGCTTGAGACTAAGAGGCTTTACTTTTTTCTACAAACTAATTGATCTGACCTCATGATAAATTCAATACCCGATCAGTCTTCTACCCTAGAGCTGACTAAACAACTAATCGAGACCAAGTCATTAACGCCCAATGACGGAGGCTGCCAAGCCATCATGGCTGAACGCCTCGCTAAGTTAGGCTTCAAAATCGAGGAGATGAATTTTTCTGATCACCACGGATCCGTCCAAAATACTTGGGCACGGCGTGGCACAGCTTCTCCTTGCTTGGTTTTTGCGGGCCACACAGATGTGGTTCCCACCGGAGAATTAGATGAGTGGGGTTCAGACCCCTTTCTCGCTACCGAACGCGACGGCAAGCTCTACGGTCGTGGTGCAGCGGATATGAAAACATCACTTGCTGCATTCATAACCTCTATCGAATCTTTTGTCGAGCAGAACCCGGATCACTTAGGCTCAATCGCCCTATTAATCACCTCTGATGAAGAAGGTCCTGCGACCTGTGGCACAGTGAAGGTTATTGAAACATTGCAACAACGTGGTGAGACCTTTGAATATTGCTTAGTCGGTGAACCTAGCTCGAGCAAAGTCTTAGGAGACACAATCAAAAATGGTCGTCGTGGCTCCCTCGGCGCTGTCTTAAAAGTAAAAGGACTGCAAGGACACATTGCCTACCCTCACTTAGCGGATAACCCTATTCATAGATGCGGAGACGTGATCAATACCCTCTGCGATATCGAATGGGACCATGGTAACGAATACTTTCCGCCCACCAGCTTCCAGATATCTAATATCAATGGCGGTACTGGGGCAACCAATGTTATTCCAGGCGAAGTTCAATTTGTATTCAATCTGCGGTTTTCAACAGAGATTGCAGAACAGGAAATTCGTGAGCGTGTACATCAGCAACTAGACTCACTAAACATCGATTATTCAGTGGAATGGACGGTCAACGGCTTACCCTTTCTTACCCCTGAAGGTGAGCTTGTCGACGCATGCCGCAAAGCCATCATTAAGGAACTCAATATCACGACAGAGTTGTCGACCAGTGGTGGTACTTCGGATGGGCGCTTTATAGCGCAAACCGGGGCGCAAGTCGTTGAATTGGGACCGGTAAATGAAAGCATCCATAAAATAGATGAAAATGTCGACCTTACAACTCCCGATCAGCTATCCGCTGTTTATGTCGGGGTAATGGAAGGGTTATTGTTATAGCCCTACCCTTATTCTCGAACTAAGTTACCTAAGCCAGATCTGTACTATCAGCCAACTTGTTGCGACCTAGCGATTTTCGTCTAGAACAACTTTTTTGAGGCTGTCCGGGTCAAACATATGGAATACACGGCCATTTGAAAAAGCAACAGTCAGCTCATCATATTTCCAAAGTATATAGCTAGCGTGCGTACCCGTCGGTCCATGTACACTCTTTGGTTCTCCCAGAATACTTCTTACTTCAGATTCCGACTTCCAACGAATTTGATCAAGCTCAACACTTTTTATATTGGCATTCTGCGCAAAAGCCACACTAAACAAGCTCGCCAAAGCAATCGCCAGCAGGCTAAATCGTTTAATAAAGATGGACATTTGCGACCCAAATCCGCTCTTATGACTCTCAATTAACATTCTATTCTTTTCCATTGCCAGACTCCATTTCGGGACAAACCGATCAATTTTGGTAAATCAAATATGAGACCTCAGCATTACTCAGGGTCATTATAAAAATGGGCTAGAATATCTCCGATTAAGGCGAGAAACGACGGCAATAGCGTGCTATTGACTAGTTTTTCAACGTAAAGTGGCGGGATTATAGACAATTTTATTTGATCATTGAGTTTTGCTGAGGTCTCAAATATAGCAAAAAGATTATTGCTTCACCACGGCATTATTTGTGTGGTCAAATCTTGATGGTAAATAGAGTAACGGTGATTTATTGTTCTTTCGTCGGGTCGTATACTATGCAACGCGCAGAACGTGGTATACCTTGCCGCGAAAATCGCATTTTCCACCTTTAGATACAACAATGATAAACGCCAGTGACTCGCAAACAGATCGACTGAGAAAAAGGCCAGAGCTATTTTTCCACAGCGTTTTAGTCTCTGCGTTACTATTACTCGGGTCATCATCGATGGCGTCCACCAACACCTCAGATACAGCACTTCTTAATAATCAAATGGATATTTCCACCATCGACAAGACTCTGGTTTCCCTCGAAGCTGCTTATGACGACATTGTTGCCGAAACAGAAAAGTCAGTACGTTGGTTCGATGGTAAAACTCAAACAGAATTCTCACTCGTTTATTTACATGGCTACTCAGCCTCGCGAAAGGAGCTGAGTCCAGTGACTGAAAACCTGGCAGATTTGCTGGGTGCCAATGTTTTCTATACTCGCTTACGAGGACATGGTAGATCCGATGATGCGATGGCTGAAGCTCGCTTGGAAGATTGGTTAAGAGACGCCGAAGTCGCCTACAAAATAGGGGCGCTTATCGGTAAAAAAGTCATTGTGATCAGCACCTCCACTGGAGGCACCCTAGCGACGTGGTTAAGCGCACAGGATTTCGCGGATCGCTTGGTTGCTAACTTAATGGTTTCGCCGAATTTCGGCATTAAATCTTGGTCTGGAGAAATTCTTCGCTGGGACTGGGGTTTAAAATTAGCCAAATTAGTGTCTGGCCCTTATCGTTCATTCGAGCCTAGCAATGAAATTCATGACAGTTATTGGACACAACGTTACCCGATGGAAGCTCTGGTGCCAATGATCAATTTAGTCGATCAGATTCGGGAGATGGATAAGTCATCGATTACGGCCCCGCAGCTATTCGTCTATTCTCCTGATGACCAAGTCATCAGCGTGCGCCGCATTCTTGAAACCAGCCAAGAGTTCACCAATGCGGATGTTAGCCTTCACCCCTTTAGCGAATCTGAAGACACATCACAGCATGTTCTTGCTGGCGATGCCTGCTCCCCAAGTAGCACCGACCACATGGTGAAAGTTCTACACCAATTCATTCAAAGCTCTCTGATTAAAGAGCGTTAATTAGCCAATCCAGCGACGAGCATTTCTGAAAATTCTCATCCACGGGCTGTACTCCCCCCAGCTGGGGTCACGCCACGAATTCGTATTAGTGCGGAAAATGCGCTCGGGGTGAGGCATCATTATTGTCACTCGCCCATCATCGTTACATAAGCCCGCGATTCCTGCAGGCGAACCATTTGGGTTAGCTGGATAGGTATCAGCAACATCTCCACTATAATCGATAAACCGTAACGCGATACGCCCAGAAGCCTGCGTTTCACTTGTCGCAAATTCAGCGCGACCTTCACCATGAGCCACGACTACCGGCAGCTTCGAACCATTCATCTCGGACAATAAGATTGAGGGCGTCTCAAGGATTTCGGTTTGCACGAATCTTGCTTCATATTGTTCCGATGCGTTGCGCACAAAGTGCGGCCAATGTTCGGCTCCAGGGATGATCGATTTCAGGTTGGACATCATTTGACAACCATTGCAGACGCCTAGCGCGAAGGCATCTTCACGTTGAAAATAATTCTCGAACTGATCTCTGACCTGATCATTAAATAAAATTGATTTTGCCCAGCCTTCGCCGGCACCAAGAACATCACCGTAAGAAAAGCCACCGCAGGCAGCTAAACCCCGAAAATCGTTAAGGTCAATTCGTTGTTCGATAATGTCGCTCATGGTGACGTCGTATGCGCTAAACCCGGCCTGAGTAAAAGCAGCGGCCATTTCTAAGTGCCCGTTGACGCCCTGCTCTCGCAATATCGCAACCTTTGGCTTCGCTCCACCAATAAAAGGTGCACAAATATCTTCCTTAACATCAAAGCTAAGATCAGCGAATAAACCGGTATCGTTCTGATCAAGCAAACGATCGTACTCCTGCTGAGCACATTCGGGATTATCGCGCATACTCTGCATCTCAAAGGTGGTTTCGGACCACATGCGATGCAACTCGGTACGTGAACTAGCCAGCACCTCCTCACCATTGACCGAGATACTAATCTGGTCGCCCAATACGGCTTTACCGATAGAAGAGAATTGTTCACCCAGCCCTGCTTCTTCAATTATTTGGTTAACCGCGGTGGCGTTATTATTGCTAACCTGCAACAACATCCCTAACTCTTCGTTGAATAGCGCCGCCAAATTATCATCACGGCCATTTGTAAGCGATAAATCTAAACCACAGCGTGAAGCGAAAGCCATTTCGATGACAGCAGTGATCAGACCACCGTCTGAGCGATCATGGTAAGCGTCCAATAATCCGCCTTCAAGCATTCGCTGCGTCGCTATAAAACCTTTCTTCAATAATGCGGCATCATCAACGTCCGGAGTCTGCGTGCCGACCTGATTAAATACCTGCGCTAGACTAGAACACCCGAGCCGTTGTTGGCCTGCGGACAAATCCAGAAAATATAACTGCGAATTTTCGACAGGCGTTTGCAAAACGGGGGTCAGTGTCTTAGCGGTATCAACGACCGGAGCAAAAGCAGTGATAACGCATGAAATTGGCGCGGTGACGCTGTGTTCTTCACCTGTCTTATCCTGCCAAACACTTTTCATTGACATCGAGTCTTTGCCAACCGGTATCGCTATACCCAATGCTGGACACAACTCCATTCCCACAGCCTTAACCGTCTCATACAAAGCCGCATCATCACCAGGGTGCCCTGCCGCCGCCATCCAGTTAGCAGACAGCTTCACTTCGTGTAGGTTCCGTATGTTCGCTGCACACAAATTGGTCAACGCTTCACCAATCGCCATCCGCCCGCTCGCGGGGGCATTGATCGACGCTATCGGTGTACGCTCTCCCATTGACATGGCTTCACCAGCCGCACTCGTGTAGTCGCTGTTGGTGACTGCCACATCAGCCAAGGGAACCTGCCAAGGGCCGACCATTTGGTCTCTCGCGATCATTCCAGTGACGCTTCTATCGCCAATGGTGACTAGAAATGTTTTATCCGCAACGGCGGGTAACCGCAGCACCCTATGCAATGCATCAGCAACACTAACACCCGTGAAATCCAACTCTTTGGGGTTTGCGTTTTTGACTTGAACATCACGAACCATCTTAGGCGGGTTGCCGAATAAAGTTTCCATTGGGAGGTCAATCGGTGTTTTCTGACGTGGATCACCGTCAGCAAAATAGCTGTCGTTGAGCACCAAAACCTCATCATCGGTCGCATGCCCTACGACACAATACAAACAGCGTTCACGATGGCAAATCGCTTTAAATTCGTCAATTCTTTCGGGTGCGACCGCCAAGGTATATCGTTCTTGTGCTTCGTTACACCAAATTTGCATCGGTGCCATACCAGGCTCTTCATTCAGCACATCCCGCAGATTAAAATGTCCACCACGGCCAGCATCTCCCACTAGTTCTGGTAAGGCATTACACAAACCACCCGCACCAATGTCATGGATCGATATAATCGGATTGTCTGAGCCTTTGGCCCAAC
Source organism: uncultured Arenicella sp. (assembly GCA_905479805.1). Lineage (GTDB taxonomy): Bacteria > Pseudomonadota > Gammaproteobacteria > Arenicellales > Arenicellaceae > Arenicella. Next base: position 955 of record CAJQNY010000041.1, on the reverse strand, counting down.
AAGTATCGATAACTTCTTGGCATCGACGCTGCATCTCAGGATTGCCTCGTTGTACCGAAGCGAAATCCAGTTGCTCTGAGCTTTTGCCAGACGCCACACTAGATGCCGCGCCACCACCCAAACCAATCAGCATCGCCGGGCCGCCAAGTACAACAATGTAGGATCCATCAGGGATAATATTTTTCTCAACATGCTGACCGCGAATATTACCCAAACCACCGGCCAACATAATTGGCTTGTGGTAACCACGGATATCTTGGTCATCATCAATCGCCTGCTCATAGGTTCTGAAATACCCAGCGATATTTGGGCGTCCAAACTCGTTATTGAACGACGCCCCACCAATCGGCCCCTCTAACATTATCTGCAGGGGTGACGCTATTCGTTCCGGCTTAGCTTCTTTAAGTTCCCAAGGTCGTGGCGCATTAGGAAGCCGTAGATTTGAAACGGAAAAGCCATTTAGGCCCGCTTTGGGTTTTGAACCCCGTCCAGTGGCGCCCTCGTCTCGAATTTCCCCCCCTGATCCGGTAGCGGCGCCGGGGAAAGGCGAAATCGCGGTGGGGTGATTATGCGTTTCAACTTTACATAAGATATGAATATCTTCATTGACCGATGAATACTCACCGGTATCAGGGTCGGCAAAAAACCGATCCCCCAAAGAACCTTCCAACACTGATGAATTGTCAGAATAGGCAACCAAGGTACCTTTACCGTTCGTTCTCATAAAGCTTACCAAGAGCCTAAGTTAGTAGCAGCCCACCATTCTCATAAATTCCTACCTCAGGCACCCGACCCCGATCACGTATTCATATTGTAAATTGAATGAATCAATCCATCGTCACTAACTAGTACAAGAAGAGTCCATCGTACTCGTCCAGTCATTTTTCTCTCCACGCTAGTAGCTAGCTAGTAGCAAGGAACGAGTAGAGGAGTGGCCTCCGTCTCCATCATGGCC
>CAJQNY010000040.1 GCA_905479805.1 uncultured Arenicella sp. | reverse complement strand
CTCATGTGTTTTTTATAATTTTATTGCGTTAAATTTCACTGATCACGGTCGGTGCCGCTCACTTAGCCTCTAACTTATTGAAAGTATAATAAATGAAAAACATTGGTTAAACCTATAAAACAGATGAGTGTAACTTTTAGGTAATAATGTTCAAATATAAAGTATTACGTTGTTTCGTAGATATAAAGACATCAACACCCTGGCTTTAAGCTTGCCCCTTTAGATTTGAGATACTCAATTAAGCTAAGGCTGCCAGCGCGATACGCTAGATTGAGTGGATAGTCGCAGGCACTCATGCCTACTTGCATATTCACATTCGCACCAGCACCCACCAATCGCTTAACCATCGACATGTTTTTTTGGTTGATCGCAAAAAACAACGGTGCAAAGTCGAGCATCACATTCGGATTACCACCCGCATTTAGCATTAAATCAACAGCACGGTAGTTGTTTTGATTGGCAGCAAATAATAATGGAATGGCATCGAAGCTGTAGGACTCACCTGCATAGTTTGGGTCAAAACCTTTTTCCAACAACATAGTTAACATGCGGTAGTTGATAATGGGGTCTTCCAGTATCTTGATCAGCGCATTACCACCACCATTGGTGGTCACTTGGGGACTTGCGCCTTGTTCTAATAAATATTCCGCGACCTGTTCAGCTTGATGATCCACCGCGTGATACAGCATTGCACCGTTATTGAAATCTTGCTGATGGTGAATACTTACCCCATGGGCATGCATTACCTTAACTGCCTTGACATCATCGATTTTAGTGGCTTGTAGCATCTGGCCAAACAGGCGATCCCAGACAAACGGGGCATCGGGTAGTTCTTTCCATTTCAGTTTCTGGGTATTGGCACCACAACTCGTTAATGCAGTCGCTCTGGCAGTGGTTTCAGCAGAAGCAACTGTTTCACGTACTGTCATGCACCATGCTTTTTGACCTTTGTATAAGGGTGACCAGCGCAGCCCCGTCTGTTTGCAATCATAGACGATATTAGCCAGCTGCTGTTTGATGGAAGTTTGGGTATAGTTATCACAAAATTGCTCATCGGCAGCATTGAGATTTGAGCTTAAGCTGGTGACAAACAGCAAGATCATGAGCGTAGGTGTTTTCATAACATCCATTCCTTGGTGTATTTATTAATTGGCTCACTTCAAGTATAGGAGTGGCATTACTGAAAAACAATAAATGGAGACAGTTTCTGACATTGTGACTGGATTTCTACATTGGTGTTTAGCGGTAGGGTTGTTAATATCACGTACTGATTATTAAAATGGACTAGGCATGAAATTCCAAGGTACCAATGAATACATCGCTACTGATGATTTACAAATTGCAGTCAATGCCGCGATTTCACTACAACGCCCATTGTTAATCAAAGGCGAGCCCGGTACTGGTAAGACCATGCTAGCGGAACAAGTTGCCGATTCTTTAGGTAAACGTTTAGTCCAATGGCACATCAAATCCACCACCAAAGCTCAGCAAGGTTTGTACGAATACGATGCAGTCTCTCGCTTACGTGATTCTCAGCTAGCCACGGGTGATGTAGATGTTAGCAATATCGGTAACTACATTCGCCAAGGTAAGCTTTGGGAAGCATTTGCCGCTGATGAACAAGTGGTGTTATTGATTGATGAGATCGACAAAGCTGATATCGAATTCCCCAACGACTTGTTAGTGGAAATCGATAAGATGGAATTCTTCGTTTACGAAACTGGCGAGACTATCAAAGCTAAGCATCGCCCTATCATCATTATTACCAGTAATAATGAGAAGGAACTGCCAGACGCGTTTTTGCGTCGTTGTTTTTTCCACTTCATCAATTTCCCAGATCGCAGCACGATGGAAAAAATCCTAGCTGTGCATCATCCGAAGGCTCAGAAAGATCTCGTGAAAGAAGCCTTAGATGTTTTCTTTGAAGTTCGCTCAGTACCGGGCATGAAGAAAAAACCGTCTACGTCAGAGTTAATTGATTGGCTAAAATTACTGATGGCCGACGACATTCCAGACGATATTCTAAAAGACCGCGATAACCACAAGGCTATACCGCCTCTGTACGGCGCTCTTTTAAAGAACGAGCAAGATGTGCAGCTATTAGAACGTCTAGCATTTATGCATAGACGTGAGACTCGTAACCAATAGAGCTGTATAACCGTGTTACTTAACTTCTTCGATACACTGCGTAGTCAAGGGCTGCCGGTTACCTTCAGCGAATTGTCAGTGCTGATCACGGCGCTTGAAAAGCATCTCGCATTTGCTGATATGGAGCAGTTCTATTACCTTAGTCGTGGGTGCATGGTTAAGGACGAGAAGAATTTCGATAAGTTTGATCGCGCGTTCAAGGCCCACTTCACTGAATTAGAAAAACTAGAAGACTTTATTGAAGCGCTGATCCCTGAAGATTGGTTACGCAGTGAGTTTATGAAAACACTCACTGAGGAAGAGAAAGCTCAGATAGAAACGCTCGGCGGCTTAGAAAAGCTAATCGAAACATTCAAAAAGCGCTTGGAAGAACAAAAAGAGAGACATGAAGGCGGCAGCAAGTGGATTGGCACTGGCGGCACTTCTCCTTTCGGTAACAATGGTTACAACCCCGAAGGCATTCGTGTTGGCGGCGAAGGCGGCGGACGCAGCGCTGTCAAAGTTTGGGACAGACGTGACTTTAAGGATCTCGACGACAGCATTGAGCTCGGCACCAGAAACATCAAGATGGCATTGCGACGGCTTAGAAAATTTGCTCGAACGGGTGCAGAAGACGAGCTAGATCTCGACGATACCATCCGTTCCACCGCACACAACGGTGGTATGCTCGATATTAAAATGGTGCCGGAACGACATAACTCAGTAAAAGTCTTGTTGTTGTTTGATGTGGGCGGCTCGATGGATCCATATGTGCGCACGTGCGAAGAACTATTCAGTGCTGCCCGAATTGAATTTAAGCATATGGAATATTTTTACTTCCATAACTTTATTTACGACGGCTTATGGCGCAACAACGAGATGCGTTATGACGAAGTCATTCCAACACATGATCTATTGCGCAAATACAGTAAAGATTACAAAGTGATTTTTGTCGGTGACGCAGCCATGGCAACTTATGAAATCACGCACTCTGGCGGCAGCATCGATTTTATGAATCGTGAGCCCGGAGCTAACTGGTTAAACAGAATCACCGAGACTTTTGACAAAGCGGTGTGGCTTAACCCGACACCCAAAGACTATTGGAAGCACACACATTCCACCAAAATCATTCAAGAACTGATGGAAGACAGAATGTACCCGCTAACGCTTAAGGGCATGGAAGAAGCCATGGGTTACTTGAGTAAGTAAGCCTTTGCTCTACCTCAATCCGCTTTAACCACCATTCCAGCGGCACTCTCTACTGCCCGGCGTTTTCGTCGATGATTGAGCTGATCCAAGGTATAGAATAGTAGCCCAGCCCAAATCAGGCCAAAACTGATTTGCCGTTCGGAGCCGAATTCTTCTTGGTAGACCAATACCCCTATGAGTAACTGCAAGCTAGGACCTAGGTATTGGGTCATCCCTAACGCGGTAAAACTTATTCTCTTAGCAGCGGCAGCAAACAACACCAGCGGTACCAGAGTGAAGATACCACCAAAGATTAGCAAGGCATCAATCGTCAGATCACCACCAAATTCTATCCTCTGCTGACTCGACAGATAAATCAAGAATCCCAGAGCAGGAAGTGCTAGTAAACCTGACTCAATTGCCAAACCATGAGTTGCAGGAACGGTGATGGATTTTTTAACCGCCGCATAACTGCCAAAACTAAACGCGAGTACCAGTGCGACCCACGGAATATCACCGTGAACAAGAATAAGATAGGCGACACCAAGAAAGGCTAAGCCGATAGCCAACCACTGGTTAAATCGTAAACTCTCTTTAAAAACGATTACTCCAAACACCACGTTTAACAATGGGTTGATGAAGTAGCCCATGGATGCCTCAACAATATACTCATTGTTGATAGACCAAATATAAACACCCCAGTTAATGGAGATCAGGATCGACGCAAAGAACAGACGAATCAAAGAACTTCGGTTCTTTATCAGCGCCATTAGCTCCTTGCGTTGGCCCATTACCAAGATCAATAAAGTGACAAATACGGCTGACCAAAGCATTCGATGAGCAACGATTTCGACGCTTGGAACCTCTTCCATCAATCGCCAAAATAGCGGCGCTATGCCCCAAATAAAATAGGCCGATATGGCATAAACAAATCCAAGATTCCTCATGCCGCGAGCGTACCATGTGCTAAGATTTTGTGCTTAGTGATTGTTAGCTGTATCCGACGAATAACCTTGATCGAGTGATTAGTAATATGAAAAGAATAAACCTTCTTGGCCTCAGCCTTGTAATGCTCCTTGTCAATCTCTTACTGGCGGCCCCAACCTTCGCGCAGGCGCAAACTTTACCAACAAACACACACCTTGCTTGTGGTCAGCTAGTCGATGTAAATACTAAGAAATTGTTAGGCTCAAGAATCATCACAATAGAAGGAAACAAAATTGTTTCCATAACGGAGTCTGGTGATTTCAAGGCGGCAAACACCATCGACTTAAGTGAGCACACTTGTCTGCCTGGGCTGATTGATATGCACGTGCACCTAACATCGCAAAGCAACCCGCGTGCCTACATCGAAAATTTCACGTTGAACACGGCAGATTATGCATTTCGCGCTGCCAAATACGCAAAGATCACCTTGAACGCAGGTTTTACATCCGTGCGAAACTTAGGCGATGACGGCACTATAACCGCGTCTTTACGCAATGCTATCGCACAAGGCGTGGCTGTTGGTCCGCGCATTTATACGGCAGGTAAATCTCTGGCTACCACTGGAGGGCATGCAGACCCTAGTAATGGTTACCGTGCTGATCTCATGGGTGATCCGCACGCCAAAGATGGTGTCGTTAATAGCGCACACGAAGCTAAAAAAGCCGTGCGCCAACGCTATAAAGAAGGCGCAGACTTGATCAAGATCACCGCGACTGGCGGAGTATTAAGCACAGCGAAAAGCGGCCAAAACCCACAATTTCAAGATGATGAACTAGAGGCTCTCATAGCCACCGCAAAAGATTACGGATTTAAAACCGCCGCTCATGCACATGGCCCAGAAGGAATGAAGCGAGCCATTCGAGCGGGCATCGACAGTATCGAACACGGCACCTTGATGGACGATGAAGCACGCAACTTAATGAAAAAGCATGGCACCTATTTAATCCCTACTATTCTGGCAGGGCAGTTCGTCATGGAGAAAGCCAAGATCGATGGTTACTACCCAGAAATAATTCGGCCAAAAGCCGCCGCGATTGGCCCGCTTCTAAAAACCAATTTCGAAAAAGCAGTTAAAGCCGGTGTGAAAATAGCCTTTGGGACAGACAGCGGTGTGTCGTATCACGGCGACAACGCTCAAGAGTTTAAGTACATGGTGGAAGCTGGCATGCCTGCGATGGAGGCAATCCGTACTGCCACCGTACACGCTGCCGAACTCCTTGGTGAATCAGACAGTCTAGGCTCGATCACAGCAGGGAAATTCGCGGACATTATCGCCGTTAAAGGAAACCCACTTGAAGATATTAGTGTTCTTGAAACTGTCGATTTCGTTATGAAAGACGGTTTCGTTTACACGGGCAACCCCGACTTAGATTAATCCCAAAAACCCCAATGCGCATTTAGGGAAATGACGAGCGGCTCTTGTCTTTGTGGCGCGCTAAGCTATCGGATAGTTAACGCGCCCACTGACTGCAATAATTGCTATTGTTCAATTTGTAGAAAGTTAACCGGAAGTGTCGCTGGCGCCTATGGCGCTGTGTTGAGAGCTGATTTCACTTGGCTTGATGGTGAAGAATTAATTAAGACCTTTAGCCATAACGCGTCTTCACATCGAGTCTTCTGTTCAAATTGTGGATCATGCGTTCTATCTCATCATGACTTAGCGCCAGATTACTTCTATCTTTCGCTAGGCTGTCTCGACTCTGATGCTGGAATAAAAATAGAATATCAACAGTTCACTGGCAGCAAAGCCCAATGGGCCAAATTGGACCCTACGTTAGATCAATGTGAAAACTACCCTAGTTGGGTATTCGAAAAATTTTCTAAACGAACCAAATAGAGCATTCAATTCTTGAATGCGGCGTACCATTACACAACTAATCGCACCCTGTTATTATCAACACCCTAATCATCTCCATTGATTTTTTTCAATGCATGAATTGTATGACTGCGTAATTTTCGCGGCAAGTCGCTGGCAGTTATTCGGCCCAACAGCGGCCTACTCGCTTCGCTGCCAGCGTTACCCAAATTCAACGCGCACCACGAAAGGCCGTCTATCAAATATTTGTCTTTTTTGCCCACACCGGATGCCAAATTCTTTTCGAGCACACTCATACAAGCCACAATAAGCCCCTCATCATCATAGAGCTTCTCTTGGCCAATCTGGATAGCCGCGGCGCGCATTGTCATGGTGTCCGTTGAGTTCAATTGCTTGACTAACGCTGGATGAGACGATGCTATCGGCATTGACTTACTAACTGACGGGTCACCTAACTGAGTCTCTATTGGCTCATAACTATTATCAACAACCTTACGCTTGAGCGGCAACACGTGGACAGGGTATTCACCTACGGCAGGATTCGCCGCGACGTAAGCCTCACCATTAAAGTCTGCGACGAAGCGCTGTACGGCGTCAGAAATAGCACTCTGGAATTTCGCGATTAATTTTTCAGGGTTATCGATCCAATCTTGACGTTTTTCTTCTTTGGAACCTGCTCTATCGTTGAATTCATTACCAGTATAAATCCGCTGATAGTCCTTTTCTTCATCCGCAATTTGCTCAACTGAAACACTAAGGCTCACATAAACATTTTCAAAATCTGGAGTGATGGTATATGAGGGGGTAACTCTAGGTGCAAGTTTGCCATCAACAGCGCCTCCCATCGTAACGTTGAGTGCCGGTTGAAAAGCGATACCTGTGGCTTCATTCATTAGTGCGCTTTTAAGGTACAAATTTGGGTTATAGCCTCCCATTGACTCTAGGACGGGCGCAATACTTTTAGAACGTTTAGTATTAACGCCTGAGTCTATCGCGCTGCCAACGAGGGCTCCCAATAAACCAGCTCCAGCAGCTCCAGCTCCAGCGCCTGAGTCGCTGCGCTGATATTGAATTTTTGCACCATGTTCTATTACCTGTATCGATTCAATTTTGCGCGAATCAAAAGTAGAACGATTTAATTCTACCGGCGTACCTGCGCAGGCGGTTATAACTAGACTTAATAGTAGAATGCTTAGAACTCTTATCATGGTAATTCCCTTTAAATATGTTCGGGTTCGATTTGAGGTGCCGATGATAATTGAAAAGACCGGCACTACTCAAGCTTTACTGTTTGATGGTTCCAATTGCGTTTCCAGTACGCACAATAGGCAGCTTTGGTTTATTACACCTAACGCGCACTAGTCAGTTATTGAACATGCTGATCTAGATATCCACTATTGTCGAGATATCAAACGCTTAGATTTAAAGAGGTAGCGGCTGTACACAAAGCCAGCACTAAGGCCCCCACTGGTGTCAACCAAAGGAGAGTCTTCAAAACTGGCCCCACTTATATTGTCATACCGTAAGAACCATACCCACAATCGTTTCTTGTTATTTGATTTCAAGGTCAGTAAGGCGCGCGACCCGGAAAAACCGCTTTCCGCTTCATAACTTGGTCGATTAGCCGTGCTGAACTGCTGATCAACGCCATAGTAAACATTCTGATAGTCACGCGACCCCGCTTGCATACCTAAGGCTATGCCTGCTCGCCACGGCGTCCCAGACCAATCCATATCTCTGAAATACGTGATGTTCGGAGAAAAGGTATAACCCGACTCCTCAAGGCCATTACTACCGATACCAAAGTTTGCTCGAACTGGAAAATTCAACAACCATTCACTGTGCTCGCCTTTCGCCAAAGTAACTTCTAAAGAGGGGCCTATTTGCAGCATGCTGTCTATGTCAGGCATGCCCGCTCGCAAATCAACATCATCGCTGTCGATCGCTAAGTTGAAGTCTAAACTCATATCAAGTTTATACGGGCCATCTTTTATCAACTCTGCACGCATGCCTTCATCATCAGATTTGAATACACTGCCACGATAGATCGGCAGTGGAACCGGGAAAGCATAAGCACGAGTTTGGTCACTGCCCGGATAGTAAGGTTGGTAGAGGCCTCCGACCCCTAAACCCAGCTCCCACAAAGGGAGTTCTTCAGCCATGCCGAACGAAGATGTCATTGCGCAGGCTGCAAATGTGGCTGCTTTTGTAACAGAAGAAAATAGTCGTGCTGAATTCATCGTGATCCCTTTACTAAAAACACTCAATTAATCGGTTTAACTAACAACAGACTCTGAAAACGTCAGTGATTGTTTGCTAGAATCCACATTATTCAATACTAATAACATTCCGCCAGAATAACTAATCTTATATGGAAATTCGTCTTGTAGACTATCAATCAACTACGGCCGCCGGCGTTGATATAGAAGCACTGCGCGGAGCAATTGATACGCAAGTAAGTGGGCTCCGACAGAACGATTTGCCATTGTGCGATATCCCCACATGGATAGGGCGTGTCGACGGAATCGAGCAATTAGATTTAGGCGCCTGGCAAAGTCGAAATAATGCTCTTGCGGCGCTTGGCTTACAACAAGGCACTATCCTGAAACAACTGGAACAACTAAAAAGTAAATATTCACCTGGCCGAATCGGCTTGGTAATGGGCTCAAGCACGGCGAGCATAGACCGCTCCGAAGAAGGTTATCGGCATCTCGACGAGGATGGCCGTCTGGAACCAGAATTTCGACAAGCGCTTGTACATAACCCACATGCCCCTAGTCTCTTCGTTGCTAATACAACTGGGATAACCGGCCCGGCAATGACTATTAACACAGCTTGCTCGTCATCTGCCAAGGTCTTTGCCTCTGCCGCTCGATGGTTACAGCTCGGCGTTGTAGATGCCGTGTTGGTAGGCGGAGTAGACACATTGTGTCTGAGTGTTTTGTACGGCTTCCATTCCTTACAGCTGGTATCAGAAAACCCTTGCCAACCGTTTGATGAAGATCGATCTGGTATCAATTTGGGCGAAGCAGCCGGTTTCGCAATATTGATGCGGGCAACCGATTCAGGTGATGATACCGGCATATCATTGCTGGGCTATGGAGAAAGTTCCGATGCGCACCATATGTCACACCCTCATCCGGACGGCTTGGGTGCTAGGCTGTCCATGCAGCAAGCTTTGGATATGGCTGACTTGAACAGCGAAACCATTGATTACATAAACCTGCACGGGACTTCTAGCCAAGCAAATGATTTGATAGAGGGGAAACTCATTGAGACGATGTTC
>CAJQNY010000039.1 GCA_905479805.1 uncultured Arenicella sp. | reverse complement strand
TGTTCTCAAGCAGTCTAGGTTCTTTACCTTGCGTAACATCGACTACCTTTAAACCATCTGCGTCAGTGATAAACAAATACCTAAATTGTAAAGCGGTAGCACGGCCATCGTTTAACGCAATAACCTTTTCTACTTTTGGCTCAAGGGGCTTGTCTATATTTAGTATTACCAAGCCTGCGTCGGCGATAATATAAGCGTAATGACCACCTAGGGTAATGTGCCTAGCGCCATCAAGAATGCCTTCTTGGTTCCAAATCAAATCTGCTTTAAGGAAGTTATCTCTAAACTCTCCATCAGCAAGGGTATCAACGTTAACCACAATTAAGCCGCTGCTTGAATCGGTGACAAATGCGTAGCTATAGATTGGGTGGAAAGGTTGTTCCTGATTGGTGATCCTCATTAGGTCACCCTGGTTTCTGTCAGGAGAAATATTCTGGTTCGTCGGAATTGCCATACACGTGGCATTTTCTGTCTTAACCTTGGTGTCGTGGCCAAACTTGCTAAACGGTGCTTTTACAAACCTGAGGCTGTAGCCTTTGTTAGCAATATTGGCGACATCGTAGGCACGGAAGCCATTTTTGCCTTCAGCAGCAAAGAGATACTCACCACGTAACTGCAAACAAGAGGTTCGTGCTGATCTATGATCATAGGATGTCTTGAGCTCCCTATCTTTCTTTAGATGATTAGCATAATAATCTGGGTAGGCATATTTTTGCAGATAGCTGCCGATTACTGCTTGCGGTTCATCCCATTCGGTCACTTGAATCGCTGAGATGGATTTTTCAGTTCCAACCCAAGCGTTATAGCCTACGAAGTTGACGAAGTTGGTGCCTTGTAATAATAGCTGCGCCATGATCGCATTGTTGTCATTCTCCTCAGACAAATGGCAATCAGTACAGGTTTTGGTTTCAGTTAAGCGTGCAGTATGCGGGAAATGCGGAGCGAAGGCCTGTGAGCTAAATCCACTCGATGCAATCGGAGGTTGCTGAATATAGATTTTCTCGCGATTCGCATTGGTTGAAGAAAGCACTAAGGCTGAAGACGATCGAACCGGTGCGATACGCCCACCATTGATGCCGCCACGACGACCCAGCTGAAACATCTGATCTCGTGCAACCTGCGGATTGTAGGTTGCGTAGTTTCTCGATTCACCACCTTCGTAGTGATTACGTTCGGTTTTCCAGTTTGCTTGAATTGGTAAATGACAGCCCGCGCAGCTAGTAGTCCACGAGGTGTGACAAGAGTAACACTCCATCTCATCATCGCTATGCGCGCGATCTGCCAGATCAACACCCAGCCCCCAGTCTTGTTTGCTGGTGTCTTTGCTAACGGTTTTAGCGCGTGCCGCTTTATCATTGTATTGCGAATGGTCAGGGTTCACTGAGTCTTTAACTAAAGACATCTCCCATTCTAGGCCAGGCGTTAGGAGTGAACGTTGTATCAGTTTGTCGTCAACCCATTCAAAACGTAGTTTTCCATCTGGGTTACGTAACGCACCTAATTTGTTTCCTCCAGGAGGGGCCGCGGGGCCTGACGTCTCGAGGTTTGGATACTTGCTTGCGCTGCCATGGCAATCCACGCAGTCAATTTCTACGGCGTTGGCAACTTCACCATAAATATGGCCATTACCATGTGAATCTTGGCCGAAGTGGCAATCCGAACAATGCATGCCCTTATCGGCATGGATGGATGACATGTGTACGCCCTTATCAAATTTCTCAGGATCGTCGTCGCTAATTTGTGCACCTTCGGCATCTAACAAATTGCCTTCTCGGTCGCGTTTAAATACGGCACGGAAATTCCACCCATGACCATGATAGTCAGCGAATTGCGTGTCTTTTAGTTTGGGGTTGAGTTCTGAAACCTTAGCAGAGAAATCAGGGTCAGCCCACTTGCCTCTAATAGCCGCTTCTTCTGGATTACGTAAGTTAACTTTGTGAATCTCAGAATCAGAAGGGTACTGCTGTTCCTCTGGCCACATATGCGGCGCATCTGATTCGTAATCCCACATCGTGTAACCCAAATAAGTATTCACAAACATGTTGGGTTGGTGCATATGACAAATCATGCACTGTGATGTTGGAATAGCACGGGTGAATTCGTGTTTGATTGGGTGGCCGGACTCGTTCTTTGGAATAGTCGGGTCAATGGTTTGTGTTTCTCCCTGATGACCGTATTTAGCATAAGGACCAGAATGTTTCGGGTCACGGTCATTGGCGTATACAACATGGCAGCCAGAACAACCGGATGAGCGATAATCACCGGGATTGTCGTTAGTGCCAAGAAACCATGATAGCGGGTCGTTCAAGCGCGTCTTAGTCAGGTTGATCACCGGAACCGAAATTCGTGCTCCTGTACCTGGCCCGCGATTCGATTGTCGAATGTCTGGACGGCCTGGCTCCTCCAATCGTTGCAACTGACCTAAAGCATTTGGTAAGCCGGTCTCGGGGAATAAGTTACTGATGTTTCGTCCACCGCGTTCAAACACCCGAAAGATGTCTCCAGGACGAACTGTTTCCCATGCTGGCAAAGCAACCAATGATGGAAGAACGCCATATTGCTTCGCAACACCTTCAGGGTTATCAAGTATAGGGCCTTCAATGCCTGCGCCGATACCGTCGCGGGTATAGGCTTCACCAATAATGTAATTCTTATACGGCAGAATGCCATTGTTGTACGAAGCGCCGCCGAATAGCATCGCGCCGGTACTCATGAGACTGCGCTTAGCGGCCTTGATAATGGGTAAGTGGCAAGCGCCGCAGGCTTCTTCAGCGATTCGGTAATCGCCAGGATTAACAAAGCGCACAAACTCTGGACTTTCCGTGTTCAGTATAGTGTAAGCGTGTGCTGGGTTTGCACTAGAAGGGTAATGCCAAGATTTCGGCAAAGTAGGCATCACATGTGCTTGATCCATGGCTGTTTGGTAGATCGGATCATGTTTTGGTCCGTGCCCGTAACCATGATCATCGCCATGTTCACCTTTATCTTTTCCGTGGTCCTCTTTACTCGCGACTGAATCATCGGAATGATCCGTGCCATGACTGTCGTCAGAGCCTTCAGCAGCATCAGAGCCTTCGTATTTTGCGCTAGCACTGTGGCCACGTGGACTTTGGATGCTCGGGTCTCCACCATGGCAATCCGTACAGCCTAGAATCACACCAGGGTTTGAATGCATGGTGTGTTGATCTGTCGCCGTATGGCAACTCAAACAGCCACCTGACTTGGTATCTGCTAATGACTGAATCTGTCCCGCTGGGGCAGGTGGGTAGTACGGGTAAGTGATCTTTAACGGTGTTTCTCCGCCTGCCGCATGTGCAGTCGGCGTAGCAATTAGTTGAATCATGAGCAGTAGGGCGAGCAACCCCAATACGGCCATTGCCGACAGCCATTTGCTCTGTATTGTCGCTAGCCTTCTAGCTTCAATGGCTGAGCCGTTATTAATGAGATGATTCATCTCAGTGGGGCTAGCCGCTGAACGGCTGTTAACTGCATATTCTTTCATTATTGGTTCGCTATCCACTCACTCTTCAAGCTATTAATAGGCAAGTATTAGGTTTGCCAGCACGGAATAAGGTGTAGTGGACCCGTAAAGGTCTTCAAAACCTTTGCCTGGATTCAGTACTGCGCCGGAAAGTCTGAACACTACGTTTTGTGTTGCAAAAGG
>CAJQNY010000038.1 GCA_905479805.1 uncultured Arenicella sp. | reverse complement strand
GGCTCGGCTGCGCTGGGGCAGGCGGTTGTTTAGCGGGCTCTTCTTCTTGAACAACTACCGTTGATGGAGCCTGAACAGGTGCGACCTGAACTGATGTAACTTGAATATTCGGGCACTTGCCTTGATAAACAGCACTAGCGCCAGGCATGTCACAACGAGTTTCGGTAATTGCGGGCAAATAGTTAACCAAAAAATCGCTTGCGCCCATCTCCGCCGCTCCGGCGCGAGCAGCGCTGCGATTCTCAAATACGCCTGACACTGCAAAGTATCGATTTGGAACCGTGCTGCTTTCCAAGCAATACATCGAATCCAATTTGTAATTGGCGGCGACGGACATACAGTTATCGAAGCCAAAAATAGTCGCGAGTTGAACCGTGTACCGATCACCTGGCACCTGGCTTAGCCATTGATCAGCAGCGGATGCTCCGGTATTTGTAGTCGTGGTTACTGAAGCTTTTGTTTCAACTGTGGTTTGAACCAGTGATACAGGGGTAGGCTCAGGAGTAACTTCGGGTGCCGCCTCTTCTTCTGCATAGGAAGCGAATATGATATTTGGGTCACGTTGCTGTGTTTCAAACTGTTGTGTTTCAAACTGCTGTGGTGATTCAATTCTTTTCGAAGCAACTGTTTCCGGTGCAATTATTTGCGGCGCAACTGTCTGGGCCACAACGGGCTTTGCAGTGTCGTGATTACATACAGTGCTATAAAGCGAATTTGCCGATGGTGTTTCACAGCGAGTAGCCAGAATGCTCGGCACATAATTAATCAGTACGTCACTTACGCCCATCTGCTGAGCCGCTTCGCGAGCCGCCGACCGGCTAGGAAAAACGCCTGAGACTGCGAAAAAGCGGTTAGCGACTGTGCTCGACTCCAAGCAGTACATCGATTCAAGTTGCAACTCATTTTGAACAGATACGCAATTCTCATAGCCAAAAATAGTGGCTAACTGAATCGTGTATTTGTCTTCTGGAATCGACAGTAGCCATTGATCCGCCGTTTCACGGGGAGGAATAGACGCTGTTTCTACAGGCTGTTGGCGAACTGTGCTGAGTTGGTTGTCTTGCTTCGTAAGTACACCCGTTTTAGTAGTTGAATCAGCAACTGTATCTGAGAGCGGGCTAACGTCGCACGAGGCCGCAAAGATCGGGTTTGGCGAAGCCATCTCGCACCGTGTTTGCATTATGTTTGGAACATAATTCACTAAGTAGTCGTCTATCCCACGATCTTCAGCGGCTTTTCTAGCCGAAGATTTGTTTGGATAAACTCCCGACACCGCAAAAAACCTATTAGGGACGGTACTCGACTCTAGACAATACACTGGCTCGCTGGGAGAACGTTGTGCAACCGTCATGCAATTTTCATAACCAAAGATTGTCGCTAATTGCAGTGTGTATTTATCATTCGGAACGGATGCCAACCATTGATCTGCGCTAGTGGATCTGGTCGCGTCGGTCTTACCGCCCATTTGCGCCATGGCAAACGGTGTTAAACCAGCCGCGATGGCTATCACACTCAAACTTAGGCCCGTTGAGGCTTTACCCGTTGAGGCCATAAAGGTCTGGTTATATTTTTGTAACTTAGAGATCATTTTATGAAACTATTTACCGTTGCAAGGTGACGCTTCTGTTGAATCGATAAACGGAGCTTGTGGGCAATTAACATAACGCAAACGTACGCCTCGCGGTGAGACAGTATCCGCCCGGCGTGCCGGATCAGCATTGTTGATCGCTCCACCTAATTCTACGCCCGCATTGTGAAGACCTAGAAAGGAAATCATGTCATCTTGATCGATGCCGTCGCCAGAAACGCCGATGCCACCAATTAATGTGCCGCCACGATAAATTGGTACGCTGCCGGGGAAAATTTGGATGCCGTTTGGCAAATTGGGAATCCCTGTGCAATTTGATCCTGCGGTAATGATGTTGGCTGCGACTAGGTCTAGTTGTAATCCGACATTAAACGGGCTCCATAATGAGATAGGCTTACTGAATGGTCCCGGCGGGTTTGCATCGATCCCATCAGGATAAAACGGCCGAGATAAGTTGCCACCCGCGCGATCGGAAAAGGCTAGGCCGTCGGCAAGCGCAGTCGGTAGACCAAAAGCGCGTATAGCCGCCACGTAATTACCATGCCCCGCTTCAGTCAATATTTGGCCAGCATCAGGACGAGAAAAGAAGGCCGCTGTTCTGGCTTTTTGTAAGGAAACATCGGTGCCAAATATGGGGGCATCTTCTGTTCTAGCGATACCCAAGATCACGCCATTGCTATCTACAATGGAAATAGTAACGCGCGCACCAGCGTTCGCCGGGTTGCGAATTTGTGCACGTGATCGATAAGCGACTCGTAGCGCATTAGCAATGAGTACCCGAACTTCATTCTCGGTTAGACCGTTCGGCTCAGTGCCGTTGCGCGGCGGGAATCGGCCGCCTAGTACGACAGCGGGTGATCCGAAATCACCGTTAGCCACAAAGCCGGATTGAACCGTTCCGAACGAAGTACCCGTGCCAACTCCACCCGTATAGAAACCACCAACCGGAGTAAAATTTCCGTCGGTCAACGGATCAACATTGTTAGTCAATAGGTCTTTTGCACTGGCATCTGAATATCGTACCAGCTTGCCATCTAAGGTTACTCGGCGCAGAGCCACCGGTGCGTCGAAGCCCCGTGTTGCAGAAAGGGCCAGCAATTCATCAACGGATTGATCTAGGTCTGAGATAGAGCTATCAAAGGAGTAAAGTCCGTCAGCGATGACACCAACACCGCCTACAACTTGTCCTGCCTTGTAAAGTGGAAAACCGCCCGGGTCTGCAGACAAACCCAGCGGCGAAGGCTTAGGGCCTTGTGTGCCACCTTTAACGGTTAAGTCTGAACAAAGCAACTGACTGAATTGAACACCAAATAATGGGCCGGCCGGCTGATTGAATTCTCCGGGATTGAAGTGTTCTTGAACGATCTGACTGGCAACCCGAGTACTGAATGAATTACCACCACTGCTTAGATAATTACCAGTTACCGCTTTTGAGATAGCAGCAAAAGTAGCTGGGACAGGAAAGTTCTCTAGGCCGTTACCCGCTGGAATACCTTTTTGCGACGTAATCAGAACCTCAGCTTGCGCCCCCGCCATTTGATAAACAGCTAATACATTGCCTGGTCGATCCACGACCGCAATCGTGGCTTGCACGTTTCGCGCCTTTGCTTCGCTGACCGCTAGGCCAATTATTTGGCGCACCTCAGGTGGCGTTAAAACATGCTCTACGTTAGCTGTCTGAGCAGTTCCGGCGTTAAATACTGGGCCGGTATTATTAGTAGTATTAGTATTGTTGTTAGAGTTGGCCGGGGCGGAAAAAAATCCGCCGGCTGCAAGCTCTCCCTCACGTGCGCGTTGTGCCTCTACGGTACACGAAGCAACAAAAAGGAATGCCAAAGCCGCATAGCCGGTAATTAAACCAGAGCTGAACGAGGCAGTAGTGCGATGGTTTTTATCTCTAGAAATTATCATAAGACTAAAAGTTTTAGTTTGTAAGGTTGTGACATATCAACGGTTTATTCTACAAATCAGCTGGATCGCCCCAAGCATGTTGCCCATCCAAATGGAAAGCGTGGCAAGATTCACAGTTACTAGGGACTTTACTTTCGTGCGTTTTGGAGCCGGTGTGACAACTTTCGCATACCACGAGATCAGGCATCAAAACGTCGCTACTCTCGGAAGAAGAGCTGGCGGTATGACAAACAGCACAATCGGAAGTGCGATGGCTAAAATGATCAAACGTAGATTTAGGCATCCACTGCTTGGTCAAACGAATCGGATCAACGCGCCACTTAGATAAGTGTTTTGGATCATCGCTGATACTGATTTCGTGACAAGTCTTACAAGTGGTCTTCTCAAAAATTTCTTGAGCGACACTACTCGCCTTACCCCAAGGGCTTGCCATGTTCAGCGTTTGCTCGCCACGTCGTTGCACGTTATTGCCCGGACGACGCAGCATGAAATCCTTTACTTCTTGCGGTGTTGGGTTGCGGCCTAGGTTGTTACGCAAGAACTGTCTTGAATAATATTCCTCAAGCGTTAGCAATACGGTATCTGGGTCACCATGAGGAACTTCTCTGTCCGGAGCCGCTTCATCAAACACCATAGTGTGACAGCTGCGACAGTTTGTCTCCATTTTCACCGGCTGCATTAATTCACCAGCCGCATCCGGGCTATGGCAATCAGCACATTCGAGTACACGCTCTCCTTCAGGAGCATCGATTCCTCCAGGATCCAAATGCGTATCATGCGGGAAGATCAGATTTGATTTTTCCAGTGGCCCCGCGGCTAAGCTGGCTCTCTCCAAGGTCCACTCTGTTGCATCGGCTTTGCCCGATGGCACCAGCATGGAGATTTTGAACGATGGGTGAGGTGATTTAAGCGAGCCGAGTTTTTGCTCTTGGCCAAAGCCATCAACATCACTTAACTCAGTCTCTACAGCCCCTGTTGCTGCCATATCTTCATGACAAGAGGTGCAGAGTAAATCGTCTTTTCGTACAATTTCTACAGGTTCGCTGTGTTCTCTGTGACAGCTGGCACATCGAGCACCTTCAAGCTTAGCAACATCGTGAACCGAAGTGTCAAAGTGGTGGTTAGTGTCTGAATGGCAACTTAGACAGCTCGCGTCTTGCACTACCTCAAAGGCATTTACGTGGCACGCCTGACAGTTTTGATTTAGGTCTGGGATTTGGTGTGGTTGCGAAAGCTTACCCGTTATCCAAGAGTTATCTGATGGAAGCGGCGAGTTCCTTAAAGTGTCTGAAGTCCCGTCATTTAACAGACTCAACATGGGTATTATTAAAAAGCCCAGCAATATCACGGCAAATAAAATCCATGATGGAAGCCTCTTGCCTAGCCCTGTTTGCTCTAGCGACAGTTTCAGGTCTGATTCATTATTATTCACTCTTTAGAATCTCCAAATCACCAGTAAAAGAATACAACTACTATATGCGTCAACAGCGCGGCCAACAGACCGAACGACAACGGTACGTGTACATATAACCATATTTTCAGTAAGGCTCTTATTTGTATGTCGCGTCGGATGCGCCGTAGCAAAATTTGTTTCGCGGAAAACGCCGCTAATAAATGTTGTACTGCGCCAGCCTCTTGCCCGCCGCTTAATTCAGATAAACGGTTGGCTAATGTTTGTATTACTTGCTCTTGGTCACGATTGCTTGTCTGGCCCTGACGGCCGCCGAGATTAAGCGCAGGAGGAACCACTATGGTTGAATGATCTCTTGCGTTTAGCTGATGCCACCAACCGCCGCCAACACAGGTTCCGACGACTGAACTTTCCACCAATTCTCTAAGATCATCCGTTTCTGCTTCACGCAGACACCGTTCGTCTATTTTTTGAACTTGTTCAAGCAAACCTGACATCGTGTCGCCGGCACGATTCTCGGTCATTAAATTGGGGTAACGGATATAGGCGTAAATTCCGAAAAAGCCACTGAAAATAACAGCAACCATCAGGACATACGCGAGGGTATGTACATTACTGCCAAATTGAAGACCACAATGCAGCGTGGCAACGATCAATAGGGCAGTGCCCAAATAAACGTGGGCGGAAGTCCAGCCCTGCATATTGCCTAGATCAGAATTGTAGCTGCGCTTGCGGACGCCGAGTAACATCAACCAGACGATTAACAGTGCTCCAATAGTGCCTAGGGTGTAACCCAGCCAGGTACCGCCGTTGGGAGAGTTGACCGGTTGGTGCCACCAATAAGCCAGAATCGACAGCGCGCTGAGGGCTAATGCCACCCAAAAATAGCGTGCGCCTTTATAGTTTGTTATTGATTGATACACTTTGTTTTCTAATCGCTTTATTAATTATCGAAAATAAAAATCTTGGCTATGAACCAAATCGGCTGCCGACAAGGTCGACAAAGTCTTTTGGGTTCATCCGCATAGCAGCGCCGGTTGGGCATGCGCGTACACAGGCTGGACCACTGTCGTGATCCTTACAGGCATCACATTTCACAGCCTTTTTAATGTCATCGCCTTCTTTATATTGTTTACCGCCAGGTCCTGGCCCGCTGCCTGTTAGCAACCATTGCAATAAGCCTGGCTTTTCATCCGGGTTCTTTTGCAAGGAGATGACATCGTATGGGCAGTTTCGAACGCAGTTTCCGCAACCGATACAAGCCTCTTTGTCGATATAGACTTCGCCATCCGATGCACGATGAATCGCATCCGGAGGGCAGTCTTTCATGCAGTGTGGGTGTTCGCAATGGCGGCACGCAATGGGCACATGCATATTCGCAAATGATTCCCCTGCCTCACGGTTTAAACGCGAGTTACCATCATGAGATTCTGCACAGGCTTTCTCACAATTGTCACAACCAACGCAAAGTGTTTCATCAATGAGAAGAACGTCGGTGCCTTCACCTAAGCCTTCAGACATAAAGAAGGACATGAGTTCGCCCCCTCTAGGTTGGGCTTCCATGCGCGCTTCAATGGTTAATCTATCACGTACATGGCCCTGAACCTCGGTCTGCATACCAGGCTCCATCTCTAAAAGACTTAGAAATGATTCTTTACTCAAACAAATGGTTTCAGTTCTGACATTGGCACGCGCCGTATCACCCCTGACACCATCACCCAGTGCACCACTTTCACCAAAATAGTGCCCTACAGGCATGTAGGACGTAATAATATCTTTCTTACTAGTGTGTTTTACTGATGTGACTGAGCCGAGGCGTATCAAATGAACGTCATCGCCTTCTTCACCTTCGGTATAGATATTTTCGCCGGCATTGAATAATTTCAATTCCGTGTTATGAACGAGATCGACCAGTCGTGAGTGAGCTGTATTGGGTGTGAACTTGGACTGAACCGCCCGTAACATAAAGGCTTCATCCAATACTCTTTTTACTGCTTCAACCGAGTTCTGTAACTTCACCATCGTTCTACGCGGTGTTTCTACGACGACACAACCTTCGCCGGCATAAACCGTTGCCGTTCGTCTGCGCCCAGAGATCAGGCTTTGCTCACCAAAGAAATCACCAGGTTTAAAACGAAACTCGCCGACACCGGGTAATTTAACGTAAGCACTACCATCGACTACCACAAAGAACGTGTCGGTAAACTCGCCTTGTACGCATAAACGGTCGCCATCACTAACTTCTTGTACTTTGCTGTCCAGAATGAACTCACGAAACGTCAATGGGTTAATGTTTTGGTACAGTGGCGATGCTTCGTGGAGATATTCGAGTATCTCATTTACATTTTTATCATACGGCAGGCCATCGAACGCCTCGACGAAGAGAGGGTGGTCCGCAGGCTCTATATCGTTGCCTTGGATGTACTCGACTACCTCGTAGCCTTGGTTCATCGCCTGTTTAATCAAAGGATACCCACCCAGGGCTCCAATGATATACATGCCAGGTACGTTTGATTCGTATTGGCTGCTTAACTCAGGCAATGCCGTTGGGCTATCGTTTGGAAATTCAATTCCGAATGACTCCACTAATTTTCGCTGTGGTATTGCGCCTAATCGCGCGATGACTCGGTCAACGGGTACTGGGGTTTCACCGGTAGGCGTGCTTAGATAAAACAAGTACCGACTTTCATCGCTTGGGTTTTCTTCAATGCGCGCGGGGTTAGATTCGTAATGGCATTCAATCATGCCGTCACTAATGTGTTGGGTGATCGAATCCAGGTTCCCTTGCTTGGCACGAGCGAATTCGTCGCGTCTGTTGATAATGCAAACTGTGTTCTGTTTGGCTAGGCCGACCGCATTTTCGATCGCTGCGTCACCCGCACCGACGATGGCGATACGTTCGTTGTTATATTCTTCCGGGTCATCCAATTGATATTGAATATGCTCGAATTCGGCACCGGGGCATGGTAGTTTGCGCGGATTACCTTGTACACCAATACCTAAAATAATGAATTTGGCGCCTACTTTATCGCCATTTTTAAGGGTAATGGTGAAGTCGCCCTTACTTCCTTCAATGGAAGCAGCTTCTGATTTATACAGAATGTTAGTACTGGTGGCCGTCATCCCTTCTTCCCACTTATCAAGGATGTACTCGCGAGTACCCGCTTCGAAGTCCAAAGGGCTTCGCAACGGTAACTTGGTAGGCGTGTCCATGACATGCTTACCTTTTTGATATTTCTGGATGGTATTGGAGTGCTTGGGTGATGCCTCTAAAAGCACATGCGATACCCCAAGTTCGGCAGCATGTGATGCTGCACTCATTCCTCCTGGCCCCGATCCAATCACAACTATTTCGAACTTATCCAAACTGCGCCCGCTTTTATTTAGTTATTGTTATGAACTGACTGATACACCTTAAACCAATCAAACGATAAAATGAAGTGGAACATACGTCCAGAACTCTATTTTATGTGTTTCGCTGCTACTTCTTTTAAACCAAATCATTTTCCACCTTATTATTTTTGTTTTAACGTCTGGTTTGTTAACTTTGGTTCTTTTAACTCTGGAGTCAGTGTGCCACGCAAACTCGCTATTAAAAATCCCCCATGTGGGTGAATTGCCAAAGTTGTAAATAAGGTGTTCAATATGATACCTAACAATAGCCTCTGTTTCAGGCATCATGGGCAGAGCTTATAAAGAGACTTATTTGACAAGTGCCAGCGTGGGCGGCAAGATGAATTTGCGGCTTATAATCGGCCTTTAGAGTTAGTCGACTCGGTTGGGTTTGTTATCGAGCCGAATGCAGAACAATAAGAATATGGAAGAACGATTGAGATTGTGGGTTTATGAAAGTTATTAAACGTCTAGTTTTTGGATTAATTCAGCTTGTTGTCGTGGTTTTGGCGATAGGTTTTGCCAACGCAGCTGACGAAAATTCTAGTGATACACAGGAGGTAGCTCATATTGGCGTTGCCGGCTGTGCCGCGAGCACTTGCCATGGCAGCAATGTCGGCTTTGCGGATTCTGGAATATTACGCAATGAATTTCGCACATGGAACGAACAAGATCCCCATGCGCGCGCATTCAAGACCCTACTTACGGATGAATCCAAGAGAATAGCTAGAAATTTAGGATTAGCATCGGCTGAGTCGGCAGATATTTGTCTGGATTGTCATGCCGACAATGTCGCAGAAGAATTTAGAGGCGAAGAATTTCAGATTAGCGATGGCGTCGGCTGTGAGGTTTGCCATGGTGGGGCGGGTAACTATCTTGAATCGCATACTGATGCATCGCATGCCGACAATCTTAAAGCTGGTTTGTACCCAAGCGAAGATCCACATGCACGAGCTCAGCTTTGTGTTTCTTGCCATGTAGGCGGTGCGGACGAAAGAAAGATAACCCACCGCATTATGGGGGCTGGCCACCCGCGATTGAGTTTTGAATTGAATACTTTCACCAGCATTCAACCAGCACACTATAGAGTCGACGCGGATTATAGTGAGCGCAAAGGCAATATCAGCGAACTACAGGTTTGGGCCGTAGGCCAGATTGTGGCAGCGGAACAAGGCTTGAAAAATATTAAAGCATTTCCGCGTGCTGGTTTGTTTCCGGAGTTTGTGCACATGGACTGCTTAGGGTGCCATCAAGAGATGAGTAAGGTAACGTGGTCGCAAAACCCGTTGACTCAATTGGAACCTGGTGCGCTGCGCTACAACGACTCTCACTTGATGATGAGTTATCAAATCGCGCTTGCAGCCGCACCCGAGATAGCGCCTCAATTATTTTCAAACATTAAAGAATTTTTGAATAAAGGCGCGTCAATGAAGGACCCTTCAAGCTTAATAGGGCGATTGGATGCCAGTTTGAACGCCTTACGCAACACGCTAACTAAAACGCCGATCGAAACTTCTCAGGGCCTAGTGATTTTGGGCGCTCTAGTTGATGTAGGGTTGGCGTCAAGTCACCGTGATTATGTGGCCGCAGAACAATCGGCTATGGCGATTAATTCCGTATTACGGGTAATGGACCTGGAAGCTGATCTATCAAGCGCCAGGGCGCAAGCTTTACGCGGCACTGAGGATATCTTTGATAGCGTCAGAGATTCTGAACAATACAAGCCAGCAAAATTTTTGAATGGTCTGAGAAAAGTGAAAGCCGTACTGGCGCGTTAATTGGTAGTACGTTTTTTCATCTGATATTAATAATCATACCCTGCTCTAAGTCACCCTTTCTTCAGCGGTAGCAGAACTGGATATCGTCTATCACTTCAATTACTCCTCATGGCATAATTGAAGTGTTACAGGTTTACTGATCCCACATTCTCGTGATTGTGGTCAGCTTAAGAAACGACAATACACAAGGGGAAAGCAGTACTATAGACTTTATTATAGGTTCCTTAAATTAACTATTCCTGACGTGAAAATGTTTCAATATTAAAATCGGTGCGAAAAGGTAGGAGTAATGTAGGTTGAAAAAATACAGCACAATACTAACGTCTCAGGACAATAGGATTTTTAGCATAATCTTCAATCGACCAACAGAGCTAAACCCTCTTTCAAAGGTGGTTCTTGAGGAAATTGCAGATGCACTAGAGTCGGTAAGGCAAGATGCCTCCGTAGGAGTGATTGTGATCAAAGCCTATGGAAAAGCATTTTCTACCGGCTATGACTTGCGCGAGGAGCATTGGATCACCAGCCAATATCCTGCCAACTTTGAAGGCGCAATAGATATTCAGCAAGACAGACGTGATATTCACGGGCTAGTCGATTACTGGATGAAAATGTGGCGTTACCCAAAGCCTATTATTGCGCAAGTACAGGGTGATTGCCTTTCGGGTGCGTGTGAACTCCTTGGGGTTTGTGATCTTGCCGTAGTCAGTGATCAGGCTAGATTTGGACACCCGGCAGGGCGTGACCTGGGAATCCCGCCTTCAATCATGTTCTGGCCCATGATTATTGGCTATAGAAAAACTAAGGAATTGCTCTACACGGCCAAACTCATTGACGCTCATGAAGCCGGCCGTATCGGTTTAGTAAACCAAGTGGTTCCTCACACTGAGCTTGAGGCTTGTGTCACTGAGATGGCGACGCATATCGCACGGGCGCCATCAGATAACCTTACAATATTGAAGGATGTATCCAATACTTGGTTTGAGAATATGGGCATGGAAGCTTCCATCCGCACCGGCGCCGATCTAGACGCTGTTTATCATCAGTCGGATAGTTTTAAAGACTTCTTCATGACATTGAGAAAAGAAGGCGTAAGGGCTGCGTTTAAAAAACGTAAGGAACTCTACGGCTAAGTTAGGTTTTCCCTAAGACTGAAACATCTGAGCAACGCTAATCAGGTACTAAAGAGTGAGTAATCAATAATGGATCTTCCAATTGCATCTAGCTATGACGAAATAGTTGAAAAGTTTTCCTGGGAAATCCCGGAATACTTCAATATTGCTGATGGTATCTGTGATCGGTGGGCGGAGGATGAAGACCGTGTAGCAATGACGTATGAAGCAAGTGACAAGCAAGTGACAACATACACTTTTGCAGACATGAAAAATTACTCCAATCAATTGAGTAACCTCTTCGCGTCATTAGGCTTGAATATTGGTGACAGAGCTTTGGTTATGCTTACCCAGTCACCGGAATGTGCGATATCACATCTTGCCTGTTTTAAATCGGGTGTTGTTTCCTGTCTTGCCTCTGTTCTGTTTGGCCCAGACGGCATTAAGTATAGATTGCAAGGAAGTGAAGCAAAAATCTGTATTACCAATTCCGAGAACCTCGCAAAGGTAAAACAAATACAAGGTGATTGCCCTGATTTAAAACACATAATAGTGATTGATGGCAATACAGATGAACAAGCGCTTCCGTTTTGGGAGTCTCTTAAGAGTCAGTCTACACAATTTGGTAACGTAAAAACTCGCTCAGAGGATACCGCCTGGATAAGTTATACATCAGGCACCACTGGCCTGCCCAAGGGCGTGGTTATGTCTCACCGAACCTTATTAGGTAATAAGCCGTTATTTGAGTATTACTACGATTATTTTCCCAAGGATAATGACATTCTTTGGTCGCCTGCGGATTGGGCATGGGTAGCGGGATTCATCAATATTTTTCTTATTGGCTGGTATTCCGGTTCTCAGGTCGTGGCGACATCCATGCAAGGGTTCGACGCTAAAGACGCATTTCGCATCATGGAGCAACATAAAATCACTGTTTCGCTACTCCCACCCACAGTACTTAAACTATTGAGACAAGTAGATACCGAAGTCACATATGAAAATCATCTAAGAATAGTGTTGTCTGGCGGTGAGGCCGTCGGTAAAGAATTGGCTTTATGGGCAGACACACGGTTTGGCCTGACGATTAGTGAGGGCTTTGGCCAAACCGAGTGCAATGGAATGATTGGCACCAATCCCAGACTTATGGATGTTCGCCATGGTTCATTGGGTAAAACAATGCCAGGTTCAGAGTGCGCAATTGTGGATGACGAAGGAGCCATTGTTGAACCAGGAGTAACAGGAAATATAGCGATAAAACGCCCACACCCTGCCATGTTCAGTGAGTATTTGAATGACCCTGCAGCCACCGCAGATAAATTTATCAGCGACTGGATGATCACAGGAGACTTGGGGGAATGTGATAAAGACGGCTATTTTTGGTTCGATGGAAGAAAGGATGATGTTATTACTAGTTCAGGCTACCGCATTGGGCCAACAGAGATCGAAGACTGCTTACTAAAAAGCCCAGCTGTTAATGTGGCCGCCGTTGTCGGAGTGAAAGACGAAGTTAGGACTGAAATAGTCAAAGCATTTATTGTTCTTAGCGAAGGCGTTAATCCAACCGAGGAGTTGGCTGAATCACTAAAAGATCTTGTCAGGAATAATCTTGCACGACACGAAGTACCACGACTAATAGAGTTCATAGATGCTCTACCAATGACAACTACTGGGAAAATAATGCGGCGAGAATTGCGTGATCGACAAACATAGGCACTGCATTGGCGCACCGAAACTGTGATCACTGTTTGATACCAACTAGTTCAAGAGGAGCACCAATAGTGCAAGTACCATTACTCAATGATCGTGATTTAGATTTTCTCTTATATGAGGTTTTTCGCGCGCAAGACCTCCTAAGCAGGCCAAGGTACGAAGAGCATTCGAGAGAGACCTTTGATATGAGTGTCGCCACAGCCAAAAAAATCGCTGAGCGCTACTTTTTAAATCACTACGCTAAAGGTGATGCTAGCGAACCCCAATTTATTGATGGCAAAGTGGTAGTTATTGAAGAAACCCATCAAGCCTGGAAGGCATTCGCCGATGCCGGATTTCTGGCAGCCCCGTATAGTTTTGAAGAGGGAGGCATGCAACTTCCTGAGACAATAATGGGCGCTATAAATGCTTATTTTTACGGTGCCAATCCTGGCACGTCAGGTTATTGTTTATTATGTCTTGGTGTTTCTAACTTAATTAGAGAGTTTGGCAGCGATCAACAAAAACGTGTGTATTTGCCCCACTTAAAGTCTGGAGAATTCACCGGAACAATGGCATTAACCGAGCCTAATCAAGGCTCATACTTACAAGGCATAAGTACTCGAGCCAAACTAGCCGAGGATGGTAGTTACCGTCTTTTTGGGCAAAAGATGTACATCTCGGGCGGAGACCACGATCTTACTGAAAATATTATTCATATGGTTCTGGCTAAGACCGTTTGCCCAAAAACGGGCAAAGACGATATTTCGTTATTCCTAACCCCCAAGTATTTAGTGAATGATGATGGTGAGCTTGGACAGCGAAACGATGTCGCTCTAGTTGGCTTACTGCACAAAATGGGTTTTAGAAACGCCACCTCTACCGTGCTTAATTTTGGTGAAAAAGATGGGGCGGTTGGCTATCTCATTGGAGAGCTCAACCATGGCCTAAAATATATGTTTCAAATGATGAACGAGGCTCGGATAGGCGTTGGCTTGTTCTCCGCGACTCTTGGCTACCAAGGTTATAATTATTCACTGCAATACGCCAAGGAACGCAAGCAAGGCCGATCGGCAGCGAAGCGATCTAGTAATGGACAAGTAGCACAGGTAGAGATTATTCACCACGCGGATGTACGCCGAATGCTGCTCACGCAAAAAGCGTTTGCCGAAGGAGGGCTTGCCATGACACTCTATGCCAGTTCCCTTTATGAAGATATTCAAACAGGAGCAACTGTGGAGGCTCGCGAAAATGCATCTATGGTTTTGGATCTCATAACGCCAGTTGTGAAATCATGGCCAGCAAAGTACTGCCTAGAGGCCAATGACATGGCTATACAGGTTTTGGGCGGAGCGGGTTACATTCGTGAGCACCTCGTAGAGCAGTATTATCGAGATAATCGATTAAACCCTATTCACGAGGGGACGGAAGGAATTCAAGGAATCGACCTACTAGGCCGAAAGGCAGGCTCACATGCAGGACAGGCACTCACGACACTTCTTTCATGGATCTGCAGTGACGCTGAAGCTGCAATACATTCAAACGACATTGAAAATCTAGGCAAAGCTCTACTAAAAGCCGCCGTCGATGTCGAATCAGTGACCTCTGAATTGTTGCTTGTCGTGGCTGATGATAGAGAGCGTGGATTAGCAAATGCCACTGTATATCTACATTACTTTGGGAGACTGTTCGCTGCATGGATATGGACCTTGCAAGCGCTAAAGGCTTCAAAAGGGCTTAGCTGCTCAGAAGTTGGCGGAGTCGATTATGCCTTTTATAAGGGCAAGCTGCAGACCGCTCAATATTATATCAACTGGGAGTTACCAAAGATGGAGCATGAGAGAGCGATCCTTCTCGGCGCATACGCTGAACCTTTTGAGATGAAGAACGAATGGTTTTAATAAGCGTCACCACGCATCTCCAGTAGTGTAAATGATGTCGGGTCTTGCCTTTAGCCTTCTCTATGATGGCAGCCCAAACCGATCATTGGGCCAATGAATGGATTCATGACGACAGTATTAATTATGTCGATTGGTCGTTAATAGAACTGAATTTCAGGCTAGAAAATAAGCTCGAGTGATATGAGACTCACCTTAATCCAAAGTTATTTTGAGTTTTTGATCTTCCAAAATAAAACTTACGCTACTTTGAGTGATCTGATCAATCGTCCAGCCTTCAAGCTCGCCTTCCTCTTTGAGTCTATGGGTTTCACCGCTTTGTTTGTCAATCAGTATGGCGACTGCAGCTTGTGATGAACGGGTGATCGCGCTCAAACGATAGTGTTGCGGGCCG
>CAJQNY010000037.1 GCA_905479805.1 uncultured Arenicella sp. | reverse complement strand
CCGCGCTTTCTTCTTCAGTAGCAATACGCGCTTGCTCCACTTCAGGAGTGATTACTTTGTAGCCAGCGATTTTGCCTTGTATTTTTCTTGCCATCATTTTTTACCTTGTCTTTCTTACCCAAACCCTCGTTCAACGAGGCTTCTAAATTTTCTATTTATTTTTTCGTTCTTGTTTTTTCTACACTCAACGATTTGGTGCGAGTCATTTATTGCTAGGCTAGGGGCGGATCAAATTTCAGCGAGGAGCGTACTTTAGTACGTAACGAGCTAGAAATAATTCCCCAACAACGCAGCGGAGAAAATGAATCCACCAAATCAGAATTTGCCGTAGTAACCCTCTTTGAGTGCATCGAATAAATTCGCCGCCGTATGCGTCTCACCATCATACTCCACCTCTTCATTACCCTTAAACTCTACAGTCGAGCCGTCGTCTAAGGTGAATTGGTAAATGGTGTTCTCTAAGTCATCTTCTTTAACCAAGACCCCTTGGAATGCTTCTGGGTTAAATCTGAATGTAGTGCAGCCTTTCAGGCCTTTCTCATACGCGTACATGTAGATTTCTTTGAAATCTTCGTACGGATAGTCTGTTGGCACATTGGCTGTTTTCGAAATACTGGAATCCACCCACTTCTGCGCCGCCGCTTGAATGTCTACGTGCTGCTTCGGCGTGATGGTTTCAGAGGTAACGAAGTTGGCAGGTAGCTGCTCACTGGCTTCTTCTGAATACGGCATCGCATTGGCGTTAACCACTTCTCGATACGCCAATAACTCATACGAGAATACATCAACTTTTTCTTTGGTCTTGCGCCCTTCTCGAATCACGTTACGTGAGTAGTGATGCGCAAAGCTTGGCTCAATACCATTACTGGCATTGTTAGCCATAGATAGTGAGATAGTGCCGGTTGGTGCAATAGATGAATGATGCGTAAAACGCGCACCTGTTTCGGCTAACTGATCTATTAAGTCTGGGTCTATCTCGCCAATTTGTTGCATGTAGCGGCTGTACTTAGCGTGCAGCACACTGCCTTTTACCACATCACCCACTTGATAACCGTCTTCGGCCATTTCTGGACGCAGTGCTAGCATCTCGCCAGTGACGTCAAAGTCATCTTGCATGATAGGCGCTGGGCCTTTTTCTTTAGCTAGCTCTAGGGCTGAATTCCAGCCAGACATGGCCATTTCACGTGCTATCTTCTCGGTGAACTCGACTGATTGTTCATCACCATAGGTCATACCCAACATTGTCGCCGTTGAGCCTAAGCCTAAGAAACCCATGCCATGGCGGCGCTTGTATTCAATCGCCTCACGTTGGCCTTCTAAAGGTAAGCCGTTAATCTCTACCACATTATCGAGCATGCGAGTAAACACACCGACTACTTCACGGTATTTCTCCCAATCGAATTCCGCTTCACTGGTAAAAGGATCAACCACGAACTTAGTCAGATTTACTGAGCCTAATAAGCAGCTTCCATAAGGCGGCAAGGGTTGCTCGCCACAAGGATTAGTGGCACGAATGTTTTCGTCGAACCAGTTGTTGTTCTTGTTGTTCACTTCATCAATCAAGATAAAGCCAGGTTCAGCGAAATCATAGGTCGATGCCATGATCATGTTCCACAAACGGTTCGCTGGAATCGTGTTGAATATTTTACAGGCGGTTAAGCCCTGGTCATTTTTTACATAGCCTTCTTCAACTGGGAAGCGACGCCACAAAATCTCTGGCGACGAATAGATATCAATCTTATCTTCTCGGGCTTCTTTCTCGGTGATAGGGAAACTCAGATTCCAATCAGCGTCATTCTTTACGGCTTCGATGAAGTCAGAGGTAATCAATAGTGACAAATTGAATTGGCGTAAGCGGCCATCTTCGCGCTTGGCACGAATGAACTCCATGACATCGGGATGGCTGATATCAAACGTTGCCATTTGTGCGCCGCGACGACCACCCGCAGATGACACGGTGAAGCACATCTTGTCGAAGATATCCATGAAGGATAACGGGCCAGAAGTGTAAGCACCTGCGCCTGACACATACGCGCCTTTAGGTCGCAGGGTTGAAAACTCATAACCTATGCCGCAACCCGCTTTTAAGGTCATGCCGGCTTCGTGGTTCTTATCGAGGATGTCGTCCATCGAATCGGTGATGGTGCCTGACACGGTGCAGTTAATGGTCGATGTTGCTGGCTTGTACGCTTGCGCGCCTGCATTCGAAATGATTCGCCCTGCTGGCAATGCGCCATTCTCTAACGCCCACACAAAACGGCCATACCAATGCTCTCGCAATTCTTCGCTGGTCTCTACCCCTGAAATAGCCGTAGCAACTCGTTCAAAAGTATCTTGCGTGGTCTCATCAACCGGGTTACCTGACTTATCTTGTAGGCGATATTTCTTATCCCATATATCAGCCGACGTTGGCTGCAAGCTCATACTCTTAAGCTTGAGCTCTCCACCCTTTTGCGCTGTGTTTGCGTTTCCTGCTTGCAAATCTTCTGCAGCTTTACCCATTTTATCTATCCTCGGTCTCTTGGCTTTGATCTTCAAATGAGTAGCTGGTTAGGTTAGGCGACTCGATCCTGGATCTTTACTAAATGATTATATTTTTATGTAACTGCGTACTCTATTCCACCCAAACATAGAGTTATTCTGCTCTCTTCACTTGTGCGCACCTTTTTTGCAAAAGATTGCCACTTTTTCAAACGCCACATTCAGACAAAAATTCACACACCAAAAGCTCACACCGCACATTAATTATTTCTTATTCTTCTCAGCTACCCCAAAGGAATACGCCTTGTGGGTGAGGAAGGTAATTAATGCCCGTCAATTGGTCAATGAAATGGAGTAAAACCGGCCTGATAATCAGTTATATCAACAGCTTAATGGTTTTATCTCGAAAATCGATGAATTTACTAAAAACACTATATATAGTGGTCAAGGTCAGAGCAGACCCAAAGATAATGGGTCTGAATATAAATGGCAAGTACTTTGTAAAAGTATTTTTAATAATCTCTACACCCGCAATAATCGTCTAAAAATCAATCATTTTTTGACAAATATTTTGCGCAAATCGACTCATTTTTTATTGACTTCCGAAGAGCCTGATAGATGCTTGCTCTGCGCCCATCATGGAGCAAAAAATGCTACACTGGGTATTACAAAATTGCCAAGAACACTCATGATCCGCGTACAAAAGCAAAAATACCTTCTATCAAGAAGCCCCGGATGGTTCTGCAATACAAAATTCGTTTTGGGAAACGAGTCCATGTCCACAAAATCCTGGTTGGGAAAAATGTTCAAAGATACTATTCGGCTCACGTTAGCGGTGAGTTTGCATTTACTTCTATTCGCCTCTCTTCATTTACAGGCTCAAACGGAATTCGAAATAAAAAGCGATGACGCCAACCTCGAACAAGAATACCGCGACGAATTAGATAAATGGATGTTGCGCGCCTATGAAGGCGATAGAGATGCTCAGTTTAAAGTAGGTGTGCTGTTTACTAACGACCAATTTGATCGCCCTGATTTTGAACAAGCTGTTTATTGGTATAAACAGGCCGCTAGACAAGGCCATGTGTTGGCGCAATACAATCTAGGGCACCAATACCTTACTGGTGTTGGGGTTGCAAAGAATGATCAAACAGCGATGCAGTGGTGGCGCCAAGCCGCCGAACAAGATCACGCCTTGGCGCAATTCAATGTTGGTAGGGCTTACTACTTAGGAATAGGCTTAAGCGAAGATCATATTCAGTCCAAGTATTGGTTTGAGAGAGCTGCCTATAATCAAGAACCCAAATCCATAGAGATCCTCAAACAGCTAGGCTGGTACAGCAGCGAGATTGTTGCTAAACCCGATGCGCCAGCCGGAAGCGATTTACAGGCAGCAGTCAGTGAGATTGGTCAAGCTGCACCTGAACCCGCTGACTCCCAAGACACCAACGATGTTATCGATGAACTCGGTGATCGGCCTGCGTTAACTTCGAAGATTATCCCGGTAGAACAAACCGATGCAACAGGAGCAGACGGTGTCATTGCCCAGCCAATTAATTCACCTACAGAAATTCAAACAGCGGATGATCAAGTAGCGATAAACCAAGCAGATACACTACGGCCCCAAGAAAGAATAGAGCCTGTGAGGCCGGTTGAATCAACGCCTGACCCCATACCAAAAATCACCAAGAACCCAATTGCTCTATATACAAACCCGGCCGTGAGGAGCGTGTTAATCGCCATAATCGATGAACGAGATACATTGGAAGTGCTTACTGAATCAGAAGATTGGTCTATCGTTAAGAGTACTGTGGGTTTTCCGGTATGGATTCACAGTGACTTTTTAAAAGTGAAGAACAACATAGCGACAATAACCGGCCAAGCGGTAAATGCCAGATCAGTGCCAATCATTACCAACGGCACAGTAGTCGGTCGTTTAGACCAAGGCGAAGAATTGGCTGTGCTTGATAAACGCAAAGAATGGTATCGCATTATCGCGCCAACCAGTTTTAAAGCATGGGTAAAATCAGAGGATTTCAATAGGACCGTCGCTCAATCCAAGCCAGTGCAGGCGAAAGCCAATGGTTGGGTTGCTAAACCCTCCGCTGAGACCAAAAAACCGACTACAGTGAGCAAAAACAAACCGTCTAATTACGATAGAAGTAAATTCACAAGCAATGATAACGAGTGGCTATTCTCTCAATCACCTGAGAACTTTACTCTGCAACTTGCAAGTTTTGATGATCCAGCCAAGGTTAAAGAATTTTTGAAACGTCAAAAATTTGTGGACAACCCTCAATTACATCGTTTTACAGCAATAGGCAACGATATTGAATGGACCTACTTCTTATATGGTTCATACCTTAGTCGAGAAAAAGCTGAAAAGACAAAAATAGAGATTACACAAAAATTAGCTTGGGTGCGTACCTTTGGTCGACTCCAGCAAAACCGCTGTGTTGCTTGGAAGAAACAACTGCCTACTCCGCGTGAACTAAATAGGTATTGCACTTAATGAGCCGCACTGCTGAGTTGGTGATCTCACCCTTTCATGGCGAGCATGATCATTCCCATTGCCAAACCAAGGCACTGGAAAATGCGATTGAACATTGCCAAGCCTTAGGGTTAAAACTAACCAGCTTGCGCAAACAAGTTCTTGAAATTGTGTGGGGCTCACACAACCCTATCGGCGCTTACGATGTACTTCAAGAATTACAAAAAAAGGGTCACAAACCCGCTCCGCCAACAGCTTACCGCGCCTTAGATTTTTTGGTTTCAGCCCATTTGATTCATAGAATTGAATCCTTAAATGCGTTTATAGGCTGCCCTTCGTCTGGCATAGCGCACCAATGTCAGTTTTATATTTGCACTAAATGTGGCCACGTGGCTGAGCTCAACGATGGCAAAATAGCCAACGCACTAAGTGACGGAGCAAATGAACTCGGGTTTGAGTCTACGCAGCCAGTTATTGAAATCCATGGCCTGTGCCGAGCCTGCCAATAAAACCTAAGGGTTAGTCTTGGCCTCATTTCTCGAGTGCAAGTACGCTAGCTTCTCTTTTATTTTTATTTCCAAGCCCCGGTCAACGGGCTCGTAAAAGACGCTACCGGCTATTTCTTCAGGGAAATAATTTTCTCCAGCAGCAAAGCCGTCATCCTCGTTGTGGGCATAGCGATAGTCTTTGCCATAGTCCAATTCTTTCATTAAAGATGTTGGGGCATTGCGAAGTTGCATGGGAACCTCCAACGAACCCGTATCGCGGACGAGGCACATCGCCTTATTGTAAGCCATGTACGTAGCGTTACTCTTAGCCGCAACCGCCAAATAGATCACCGCTTGCGCCAAGGCCAGCTCGCCTTCCGGGCTGCCCAGTCTTTCTTGGGTTTGCCACGCATCCATACATAAATGCAATGCTCTTGGATCAGCGTTGCCTATGT
Organism: uncultured Arenicella sp.; assembly: GCA_905479805.1. Taxonomy (GTDB): domain Bacteria; phylum Pseudomonadota; class Gammaproteobacteria; order Arenicellales; family Arenicellaceae; genus Arenicella. The sequence goes on along the minus strand of CAJQNY010000037.1, from coordinate 9,401 downwards.
CTTCAGTTGCCATTCTGACTAATCGTCGAGCTACGTACTTGGGGTCACAACCGCCATCAAGCATCCGACACATCCAATACAAAGCCGCATCTGGGTCTGAACCCCTAACGGACTTATGCAGCGCTGAGATCTGATCGTAAAACGCTTCGCCGCCCTTATCAAAGCGACGCGTCCCTCCACCGGCCAATATCTCTGATGTCAGCTTCAATGATATCTCGCCTTCTTCGGCTAGATCAGCGGCAATCTCCAATAGTGTAAGCGCACGGCGAGCATCCCCATCGACCGTCTGAGCAAGAAATTGCTTAGCCTCGTCACTCATTTCAAGCGCTAGCGCTCCTAAGCCGCGCTCTTTATCTAAAAGGGCACGATCAATAAGCTGCTCTATGTCCGTTGATATCAATGATTTTAAGACGTATACACGAACTCGAGAAAGCAGTGCGTTATTCAGCTCAAAGGATGGGTTCTCTGTGGTGGCTCCCACAAAGACAATGGTGCCGTTTTCAACATGGGGCAGAAATGCATCTTGCTGAGCCTTATTAAAGCGGTGGACTTCGTCTACAAATAGAACGGTTTTGCCAAGACCGGCTTGTTGCCGAAGTGAGGCTGTTTCAACCGCAGCACGTATATCCTTGACGCCCGATAGTACCGCTGATATTGAGATAAACTCAGCGTCGCAATAAGACGCTAGCAGTTTCGCCATAGTCGTTTTGCCCGTCCCAGGCGGCCCCCAAAACACCATTGAATGTAATTTCCCAGATTCGATCGCCGCGCGAAGAGGCTTATTCTCACCGAGCAAGTGCGACTGCCCCAGCACTTCATCAATGGTGTTAGGTCTAATTCTGTCTGCTAGTGGGCGATACTGTATATTCAGAAAAATGGACTCTGGTTTTATAGTGGGTTATTAAATCGAAAGCGCCTTCTTGTTTAAACAAACCTGAACCTAGCCGCCCTTTATCCCGCGTTGATTTGCCGCTCAGCCACAATATACCACTGATCGCCTTGTTTCTTCATTTGCAGTAGTTTGCGAGACTGGTCTACGTAAGATTTTGATTGATAGCGCTGATCAAAACGTACTGTCGCGGATAAATTATCCTCTGCGAACTCCACCTCAAATTTAGCGAGATCCAACTTTATCTGCCGATCCGGCGTTACTCGGGATCGACGCTGCTGTTTCCATGCGTTCAGCCCTAAACTCTGATTGGGCACGAAGGCCTCGCTGTAATAGCCTAAATAGCTCTCACTGTCGCCTTTTTGCCAAGCGAGGCGCCATTGCTCAATGACGTAATTAATGTCGATCCTAGCAAGAGATTTGACTTCTTCGGGTGACTCAGAAAGTTCAGCCTCGAGCACCTCAGTTTTAAGCTGGGATTGACGTTCGGCAATTTCAATTTTGTTCTTGGCATCCGCTAAGCGTCGTTTAAGCTCACTCGCCGTGAGTTTAGCTTCTGCGTCGCTTAACGATGTCTTTGACGGCTCACCAAAAGACAGGTTTTCTATAAGGCTGCGTTTATCGTCAATGGTGAGAGTGTCTTGTTCGGACTTGGCCACCTTGGCCATTTTCGGATCATTGTCTTGAGACCCTAACACACCACTCCCCCCAGAGGTTTGCGTTGCCCCATTGGGAGGGTCTGTACCCACAAGTGAGTTGTCATTTTGATAGTAACCAGTCTCACTATCGCCGGTAAACCAATTGGTCTTCAATGCAATCACGATCAGCAAAGCGGCAATCAGAAAGATCCAGCTCTTAGCTCGACGACGGTCAGCGAAAAAAGACTCTTTATGCCAAAAGCGGTGGTAACAACGCATGCAACGATAGGGCCTGCGCGGCAAAAACCGCATTATCCACGAGTCGAAACTCTGCGAGCGCGACTTTGCTACCTTATGTTCGCCACATTTGGGACATGTAAAGCCAGAGGCTTGATGGTTCTGCGTTTTAGGTCGAGTCACAGAATTTTCTACTGTTTTAACGTTGCTTGGTTTGTCAGTCGAGTTTTTCTCTGAGTTACTAGCGATGTTATTATTGTTTTTGGAACTTATTTCCGACACGGAGTTTACCTTAATAGGTTCAACCACCCCCCCACTATGCCCATGGTTATTAAGCTATCTGTGAAATTCTCACAGAACATTAATAAATAAGGTCTACCCAAACCTTATTTTTTACTATTTACGACTAATGAAAAGACGTGTTACTCATCGGTGACACAACCCGTGGAAGCATCACTCACGTTCTTAATATACTTGTACAGTGTACCACGCTTTGCCTTAAGTGGCGGTGCTTGCCATGCATCCAAGCGTTTATTCAATTCAGATTCGTTCACATTCATTTCAATCAAATTATTTACGGCATCCAAGGTCACCGTATCACCATTCTTCACTAATGCTATCGGGCCACCTTCCTGTGCTTCAGGCACGACGTGCCCCACGATAAAACCATGTGAGCCACCGGAAAATCGTCCATCGGTAATCATCGCAACGTCTTCACCTAGGCCTGCCCCCATGATTGCTGATGTGGGCTTCAGCATTTCAGGCATCCCAGGCCCGCCTTTGGGGCCTTCGTAACGAATGATGATCACATCACCTTTGGATATCAGGCCTTCTTCCAAAGCCTGTATCATTTTTTGCTCACCATCAAATACTTTCGCTGGCCCAACAAACTTCTCTCCTTCTTTTCCGGTCACTTTCGCCACCGAGCCGCCCGGCGCAAGATTTCCTTTAAGGATTTGAATATGTCCAGTTTCCTTAATAGGCTCCGACATTGGTTTGATGATGGTCTGACCTGGTTTCAAACCATCCAATTCGGACAAATTCTCAGCGAGTGTTTTGCCCGTTACAGTCATGCAGTCGCCATTCAATAGGCCATTCTCGAGCAGAAACTTCATGACTGCTGGCGTGCCACCAATCTCGTGCAGGTCTTGCATTACATATTGCCCACTTGGCTTGAGATCAGCGAGAAAAGGAACTCGATCACTCACGGCTTGAAAATCATCGACCGTCAAATCAATATCCAAGGCTCGTGCCATGGCAATCAAGTGTAATACCGCATTAGTAGAGCCCCCTAAGACGGTAATTATCACCATAGCGTTCTCGAAGGCTTCGCGAGTCATAATGTCGCGTGGCTTCAAATCAATTTCTAACAAATGCTTCAATGCTGCACCTGCGCGCTGGCATTCATCAATCTTTTCAGGATCAACGGCTGGCGCCGAAGCGCTGTACGGCAAGCTCATGCCGAGGGCTTCAATTGCACTCGCCATAGTATTGGCGGTATACATGCCGCCGCAGGCACCTGCCCCAGGGCAGGATTTTTCGATTATCTGCTGACGGTCCTCGTCAGTGATCGTTTCAACGATAAACTGCCCATAAGCTTGAAATGCCGAAATGATGTCTAACTTCTCACCCTTGTGGTGACCCGGCTTAATGGAGCCGCCGTACACCATGATTGCAGGGCGGTTCAGCCTGGCCATGGCCATTACACAGCCCGGCATGTTTTTGTCACAGCCAGGTATCGCAATAAGACCGTCGTAGAATTGAGCCGCTACCACCGTCTCGATAGAGTCAGCAATAATATCTCTCGATTGCAAAGAATAAGCCATGCCGCTGGTACCGTTAGTGGTTCCATCGCTGACGCCGATCGTATTAAACCGCATGCCGATCATGCCGGAATCCACGACGCCTGATTTAACTTCGAGGGCCAAGTCGTTTAGATGCATATTGCAGGTATTTCCTTCCCACCAAACACTTGCGATACCCACTTGAGCTTTATCCATATCGGTTCGGGTAAGACCCGTACCATAAAGCATCGCTTGACCCGCACCTTGAGATTTTGGTTGGGTAATAGTCGAACTGTGTTTGTTTAATTTGCTATCTGGCATTTTATATTAGACTTTTATGTACGCTGCCGTATTGAGCTCGAGAGTATTCTAGAGCTGCCTAGTCCTAAGCGTAGCATTGTGTAAGGGATAGCAATTTTACACGGGTAATTAGCCGAGCTAAAGCATTTAATAGCATGCAGACAGCTTAGATCTATCGCACAGGAAACACCAAACCGCCCCGCTGCAGACAGCGGGGCATTCAATTTAGTTAAATAGACCTTTTAAAAGCTTCTTCTTGAGATCCTTCTTCAAACTATCTTTATCGGTTGGCTCCTCATCTTCGTCGTCGTCAACATCGCCTGAAAGTGATACTCCAAATTTTTCTTTTAAAAACTGATCCTTCTTACCCTTCAACTCCTTCTTGGCTAAACCGGACAATAGAGCTTTCATATCTATGGAGTAACCTGGAGCCGTAAGATCACCTTTCAGACGAATCGGGATTGTAATCCCAGCCAACTCATCCAGAGCCGCCCCGCCTTGACCTGAACTACTTGCCACTACTGAGACATTAACTAAGTAATTAATGCTCTCTGCGCCAAGATCGATGTCACCAGCACCTGAAATTCGAAACAGCGGCGCCTTCATTGAAAAGTCATTATTCGTTAATCGATTGTCTTTCAGATAAAATGTTCCTAACAGCTCGGCAAACTTCGTTTCATCGCTCTCCACACTTTCGCCTTCGCCTTCACTACTTTGCTCTGGTTCGTCGTCTCGACCCTTTAGGTTGCTGTATTGCTGATACGCGGTATCCAGCATTTTTTTCACATTGATACCTTTTAAGGCACCATTCTTAGCGAATAGCTTTATCGTTCCTTCGTTGGTTTGAACTCCCTCTCGTTCACTAACCTGCAAATCAATTCCGAGTGTGCCGATTCCAGATAACTGATCCGAAACGTCAGCGGCATTCAACATCTTGCCCAAACTAACCAAATCAATATTGTTTTTTATCGACAAGCTCGACACGCCATCATTATCAACAAATTGAATGTCTCCACCGATAGACCCATCATAGAGCTTAGCCTTTGGCGTGATCGTCAACGTGCTGCCGGTGGATACAATAGCAACATCAATATCGTTTAGCTCAAGACCGCCTGAAATTAATTGTTGGGCCTTAAACTGGCCATTAGCGTTAATTCCTTGCAAGGCCGCCATTGGAACGGCTAAGGCTTCTGCCCCAGACACGGCTGCTTCGACATCTTCAGCACCGGCCTCTTCCTGAGGCAGATAACTATCCAGATTCAGTTGATCTAACACTAAGTCAAAAACTACCGCCATGTTTTCAAAATCAGTGATTTTTGTTGATCCACTCAGGGTGCTTTTATCCAGGCTTAACTCTAACTCACTCAACTCAGCGCTTTGTGTACTGCCGTTAAAGCTGGTTTTAAACCCCACACTTTGAAGAGCTGCGGTGTCGGCGGGCGTGTAGTCTATTTCAAAATCCGACAGCAATTTAGCCGCATTAAACGGCGCGACTTCGAGCCGACCGTTGGCCGACGGTTTATCAATGAATTGCGTAACACTTAAATTCGCAAGCATTAGCTTTAAATCATCGCTGGTCAGATTGATCGCATTCAACTGAGCCTTTTGGGTCTGCATATTTGCCTTGATACTTGGGATGTCTAACGCAAAACCACGCACCCCATATTTACCGTTAATAGCAATGTTCTGGCTGCTGATTTCGCCACTGTTCGAGTTGAATGCAAAGCTCGGAACTACGCTCGTTAACGCAACCGCTTGCGCATCACCAGTTGCCTCATCTTTTAGCGAGGCGGTCACATCCACGCCCAGATTATCAACACTTATGCCGGTAACTTGATCCACGGTTAACGCGCTCAACGTCAAATTCAATATCTGCGCAGCTTGTGCGATCTTGGTCTCTATATTTTGTGCCGATATCTGCAAAGTCTCGGTATCAATTCTTGCTTCGCCCTGCAATTCAAAATCTATCGGGTCTGGGCTTGCGGAATCTATTATTTGGCCTGAAGCATTTAAATCAGCAAAGTCATCCCCTATTAGGTTACCGGTCACTAGATTCAGCCCATTAACTTGATAAGATTGATTCGCCTGGCGATCATCCCAAAGCAAACTGCCATTGGTTAACTCAAGCCCTTGGATCACTAAGGCTACCGCAGTGCTGGCCTCATCGGGCGCTGCAGTGGGTGCTGCCCCATCAGCGGGAGCCTCGTCTGTCAGACCGGTGAAGCTACTTATGCCATTCTTTAACGTAATTAATCTGACTATGGGTTCTTCAAGAATCACGGTGTCTATCTCTAAACGGCTACTCACCAGCGGCAATAGCTTAACGCGAATTTGTGCGGTATCAACCGACACCATATCTCCACCAATCTCCTCAGGCTGAGAGACACTTAATTGTTGGGTGCGTATGCCTAACCATGGGAAGACTGACACGGTCAGGTCGCCGGCGAGTTCTAAATCGCGACCAGTTTCCTGTTTAACGATCGACGTTATTTTCTCTCGATAATCATTTGGGTCGACAACACGAGGAATAATAAGGATTGCCAACAACAGCACTATTGCCAAGGTGGCGATAAGGCCGCCAAGCCATTTGAGGATTGTCATAGTTCGATTCCATCCATATTTAGAACAGTTAAATTATCATCATACGCATCATAAATGAGGCAAGATGAACGCAAAGTTAATGCGGATTTACTTAATCCGGTTGTACGCCACTCTCGACCCCCAGCATAGCCGCATAGGCATGCTCCATTACCTGTGTATCGCTCCCAGGCAAATGCGCATTCTGGCTAATATGCCTACGCCACAAGCGTGAACGAGGCTCCCCGTGAAACAAACCAACCGCATGCCGCGACAACTGGTTTAGTCGTGCACCATTCTTAAGTTGTTGATCTGCATAATCTATATAGCCGCGTAACACAGACTCGCGGCTCGGGCTCGCCAATTCTTGGCCGTAGAATCGCCGGTCAACGTCGGCCATTACGAATGGGTTTGAGTAAGCCTCGCGGCCCATCATTACCCCGTCTACCTGTTGCAAGTGTTTTTCACATTCGTCTAAGGTATTGATGCCGCCGTTGATGACAATTTCCAATTCTGGAAAATCTTGCTTTAACTGATAAACAAGCTCGTAATCCAACGGGGGAACGTCACGGTTCGCCTTTGGGCTAAGCCCCTTTAGCCAGGCTTTACGGGCATGCACGAGAAAAACACGGCAGCCTGCAGAAGCGCTTTCTTCAACTAATTGCCATAAGGCATCACGAGGCTCTTGTTCATCAACACCGATTCGGCATTTTATCGTTACTGGAATATCAACAGCTGACTGCATGGCACGCACATTATCAGCCACTAATCCGGGTTGTTGCATTAAACAGGCACCAAAACTACCCGACTGCACGCGGTCACTCGGGCAGCCAACATTAATATTGACCTCATCATAGTGCCACTGCTGTGCTAATTCAGCACACTTGCTCATGGCGTCTACGTCACTACCACCCAGTTGTAGCGCTATCGGGTGCTCTTGTTCATTAAACTGCAAAAACCGCTGCTTATCGCCAAAGAGCAAAGCGCCTGTGGTAATCATCTCCGTATAAAGGACCGCCTTTCGTGAAATAAGGCGTAGCAAGAAGCGTTCGTGCCGGTCCGTGCAATCCAACATGGGGGCGACACAAAACCTCCGGTCTAACTCAGCCGGAACAGAAACTTGATCAATTGCCTGATTTTGTACTATCACACGCTTATTCTAACACCCAAACAGTGCAGTCTCCATCCGGCCAGATGACCATTTAGGCCAAATCTATTAATGACATAAAAAAGCCGTTGGCCGCCAAAATAAGCGCCCAACGGCTCTAAGAGTCTAACCCCACTTTAAGGTGAGATCTAAAGAGGGAAATCTAACTTAAGGCTTGCCTAATAGCATCTACGCTGTCCTTGGCATCACCAAACAACATCCGAGTATTCTCTTTAAAGAACAATGGGTTTTCGACGCCCGCATAGCCGGTTGCCATACTGCGCTTGGAGACAATAACCGTTTTGGCGTTCCACACTTCCAATACCGGCATTCCAGCGATAGGAGAATTCGGATTCTCTAAAGCCGCTGGGTTTACGATATCGTTGGCGCCAATGACGATGACAACGTCCACTTCTGGCAAATCATCATTAATCTCATCCATCTCTAACACTAGGTCATAGGGCACATTAGCTTCAGCTAACAACACATTCATGTGCCCAGGCATACGCCCTGCCACAGGATGGATGGCGAAGCGGACATTGACGCCGCGATCTATTAACATTTTAGTTAAATCTGAAACAGGGTGCTGTGCATTGGCAACCGCCATGCCATAACCTGGCACAATAACCACTTCCTCAGCGTCACCAATCAAAGAGGCCACTTCATCCGATAAGATAGCAATGGCTTCACCTTGTTCAGCATCATCGTCACCACCACCACCGGTAGTCGTGCCGAAGCCGCCCATTATTACACTGACAAAGTTGCGGTTCATGGCGCGACACATGATATAGCTCAGAATCGCTCCGGAACTACCGACTAAAGCACCTACAACAATTAATAAATCATTCGACAACATAAAGCCAGTTGCGGCCGCGGCCCAACCTGAATAACTATTCAGCATGGAGATAACCACGGGCATATCAGCACCACCAATCGCAGCAACCATATGAATTCCAAACAAGAAGGCCAATATGGTCATACAGATTAGTGCCACTGTTCCCGTGCCATGTTCAGCACCCAAAAACCAAGAACCGATAAACACCCATGCGATCACAACGGCTAGGTTCAAAAAATGTCTAGCTGGCAACATTAAAGGCGTGCTGCTGATCTTGCCACTGAGTTTGCCATAGGCGACGACTGACCCAGTAAAGGTTACCGCACCAATCAAGATGCCTAAGTAAACTTCAACATTGTGAATGGTTGCGGCGGTGCCACTTAGATGCAGATTTGGATCAAAGTAACTCGCAAAACCTACTAACACGGCGGCCATGCCGACAAAGCTGTGTAGGATAGCGATCAGTTCTGGCATCTCCGTCATTTCAACTTTTGTAGCAAATCGCACACCGACTCCACCACCGATTAACATAGCCAGAATTAACCAGCCATATGAATCCACATTAGGGTTGAGCACCGTTGCAACAATCGCAATCGTCATTCCGATAATGCCGTACCAATTGCCACGACGAGATGTTTCCTGATTGCTCAAGCCACTTAAGCTGAGAATAAACAAAATGGCAGCGGCAATGTAGGCTGCGGTAATAGTTCCCATAGTCATAATCTTGCCCCTAACCTTTGTTAAACATTTTCAGCATACGCTGAGTCACTAAAAAGCCGCCCGCAATATTGATAGACGCTATCAATATTGCGATAAACGCGAGTATTTGTACCAAGCCTGATGGCGAGGATATTTGTAACAAAGCACCCACGACAATAATTCCACTAATAGCGTTGGTTACGCTCATCAGCGGCGTGTGCAGTGATGCTGTCACGCTCCAAATAACTTGATAGCCAATGAAGCAAGACAACACAAAAACGGTGAAATGGCTCAT
>CAJQNY010000036.1 GCA_905479805.1 uncultured Arenicella sp. | reverse complement strand
ATCATCAACCATGCTCAAAAACGTTGATTGATCCACAAAAAAGTAGTCCTTTCCCTCAACTTCATCAGCACGTCGTTGTCGAGTCGTATGCGAAATAGACATCATGGTGTCTTTACGATTCGCTATCAGAGCACGCGCGAGACTGGTCTTCCCAGCACCCGATGGCGCTGAAATAATAAAAAGTTTAGCTGTCACCCGTTGTCTCTTATTATTTTGTATAACACATTGTAAAAACTTAGCGCGTATTTTACTTAAATTTCAATTCTATCCAAGTGTAAAAGCCAATGATTCACAAATTGTTATTTCAAATCTGAAGAATCAACAATCCCGATACTTCTATTTATGGCAGAGAGCGCCAAGCTGCTGCAAAGAGTTCTCAACTTTTCCGCTCCAAGGAATCCCAAAGCTAATGCGGATACACCGACTAAACTTGTCAGATGGTGAAAAAAGACTCCCTGGGCAGATACTAATATTATGCTCTAGAGCTCGATAGAATATTTCTTCTGAATCATTGCCCTTAGGTAACTCCAGCCATAGTACACCACCACCTTGTGGTTCACTAACACGCGTGCCGGGCGGAAAATAACGATGCACTAGAGCGGTCATACGATCTTTATTTCTCCGCAAGCCTTGGCGTAAGGACCGCATGTTTCTTTCGTATTCCCCGCTCGAAATAAACTCCGAAAGAGTCCACTGATTCAACAGGGAGGTTGAACATGAATACGCTCTTTTTAGTCGGCGCGCTTTGTCGGCAAATCGATTAGTTAACAACCAACCGATACGGTAACCCGGTGCAGCGGTTTTAGAAAATGATGAACAACTTAATACTAAGCCTTTTTTAGAGAACAATTGGGCGGAACCGCCACGTCGTTCGGTAAAATATAAATCACCATAAACATCATCCTCGATCATCGGAATATTTTTCGACTCAAGTAATTCAACTATCTCTTTTTGGGTTTCATTGCTCATGAATGAACCTAGAGGATTGCTAATTGATGCCGAAAATATACAAGCCTTAACCTCATGCTCTTCTATGGCACTTGCTAAATCACTCACCCACACCCCTTCTTCAGGGCAGAGAGGAATCTCCAACGCCATCATTCCTAGACTTTCAATCAACTCCAACACCCCAAAGTAGGTTGGCGATTCAACCGCAATAATATCGCCAGCTTGCGCTACACACTGGAGTGCAATTGACAGAGCTTCTTGGGCCCCATTGGTTACCAAAACTTCGTGGGGATCAACTTGTAACCCTAGCTCTAAGTAGCGAATCGCGAGCTGGCGCTTTAAGGGCTCATAGCCATCCATTGGCCCATACGCGATCGCTCTACTTCCTGCTTTCGATATGACCTGTCGCATAATACGTGCCAGCGCCTTATCTGATGAGTGAACCGCGGAAGGGTTTGCGACCCCCAATGGCATTACGCCATCTTGTTGGATTGCATCAAATACCTTTTCAATAAGGCTTTGCCGACTGACGTTCTCTGGCTGTTGGGACAAGGACACACGTTTTGGTTGTTTGGCGTCATAGCGTGAGGGTTTTAAAAAATAACCCGACTTTGGCCGTGCTTCAATAAGCCCTTGGCGCTCTAACTCCCCGTACGCTTGTTTAACCGTAGGAATGCTAATACTTAATTTTTCACTCAACTGTCGCAAGGAAGGTAGGCGATCCCCTGGGCGTAATGTGCTCGCACTCTCCATGTGACGAATCATGCTAATCACTTGCTGATAGAGGAACTCATTTTTGTCGCGTTGAATGGTTAGAGACATAATTGAATTTGGTAAATAATGCTTGTATTGATCTGTATAGGTTAGATTATACTACATCTGTATCTGTTATGGTTTTAATGGAAGCTTAAACTGTATAGGTAGCTACGACAACACCGCAAAATTAATGAAAAATACTATTTTATATTTGGTAACAGTATTAATCTGGGGATCGACTTGGTTGGCAATTGAATTCCAGCTTGGTGAGGTTCCTGTTGAAATATCCCTCGTTTATCGATTCGGCTTCGCTGCCCTAGTAATGTGGGTCTTTTGTCTCTGGCGTGGTGTCCCTTTAAAATTTACGAGATCAGACCATTTCTTTATTTTGCTATTGGCCCTGGGGAATTTTAGCGTCAATTATATGTTTATGTATTTGGCCCAAGAGCATCTAACCTCAGCAATGACCAGTATCGCGTTTTCTACCATGCTACTGATGAATATCATCAATACTCGAATTTTCTTTGGCACCAAGATTGAGATTAAAACCTACCTAGGTGGAATTCTCGGTGTCTTGGGTATTGTGATGCTGTTCTGGGATGACCTTGTTGGCAGCAATCTATCCGATAAAGCGCTATATGGTTTAGCACTGGTAATGACAGGCACTCTTATAGCCTCGTTCGGTAACATGTGCAGCGTCCGAAATTCCAAGAAGGGCTTAAATATCTTCGCGGTCAACGCTTGGGGTATGCTCTATGGAACCTTGGCCCTAATTTTATTTGCGGCTGTTAAAGGGAGTGAATTTTCGATTTCCTATGAGCCGAGTTATCTTGCATCTCTGATTTACCTCTCTGTTTTCGGTACCGTGATTGCCTTCGCGAGTTATTTCGAATTACTAAAAAACATGGGCCCAGAGAAGGCCAGCTACGCAGTTGTGTTATTTCCGATTGTTGCAGTCTGTTTAAGCAGTCTTTTTGAAGGCTTTGTTTGGAGCACTACAGTGATAGTCGGGTTCATCATGGTTCTGCTAGGCAATTTCATTGTACTAACGCCATTAAAAAAACTGAGAATAATCCTCTTTGGACGCTAGAAAGAAGTAGAATTTTTTTCGCTTTGGCGGCATTATCCCGCCATGACAAATGACCAGAAAAATGAATCTCAAGCCTTAGTTCTCGGCCTTATCGCCGTGCTTTGCTGGTCGACCGTTGCAACCGCCTTTAAAATCGCACTCAGCCACCAATCAGTTTCTTCTTTGGTATTTTGTGCCAGCCTAACATCCGTTGTTTTGCTAGGAACGGTTCTCTTATTTCAAGGTAAATTAGTTAACGCGCTCACCAGCATAAAGACACATTGGCGGCGTGCACTAATTTTCGGCGCGTTAAACCCTCTGCTCTATTACCATGTCTTGCTATGGGCCTACGATCTACTGCCCGCACAGGTCGCGCAGCCTATTAATTACACATGGGCAATCATGTTGGCTTTGCTGTCTGTGCCTTTTCTAGGGCACAAACTGAGTAAATATGATTTGGTAGCGCTCGTTATCTGTTATAGCGGCGTAGTCATAATTTCATTGGGCGCTGGATCTGGTGGGGGTGATGCCAAATTATTGGGTGTAAGTCTCGCACTCATCAGTACCATTATTTGGGCAGCGTATTGGATCTTAAACTCGAGAGATGGGCGTGACCCCATTACCGCACTATTCCAGAATTTCCTTGTGGTGTTACCATTTGCCGCTGCGCTTGCCTGGCCACTAAATTACAATTGGCAAGCTATCGCCTCTGGTGTTTACATCGGGGTATTTGAGATGGGTGTGAGTTTTATCTGTTGGCTTTACGCCATGAAATTAACAAGAAATGCCAGCCGAATTAGCAACCTAATATTTATATCTCCTTTTATATCTCTAATATTGATCTACTTACTACTTGGCGAGAAGATTCATCATTACACTTATGTTGGGTTGGCGTTTATTGTCGCCGGCTTGCTATTGCAAAATATAAGGCGGCGTTCATAACGCTTTCAAGAACTCGATTAAGGTCGTATGGGATGGTATTTGTGGCGCCACTAATTGAACTCGTGGCTAGAATAGTTTTTCTCCTCTTATCCACACAGCAATGAAAATTTTTGAGACTTCCCCAATTAAAACACCAATGCACTTAGAACCTTTTAACTAATATCACCATGCTGTTCAAAAACAAACTCATTGTACCTGCTCTTATATTCCTGACTCTAGGCATGGTTTTTTATGTGCACTTTTCAGAATACTTCACTCTTGAATTCATAAAAACAAATAGAGAACTGGTCAAATCTTACTATACCGAAAATCTGTCACTCTGCTTGCTAGGTATCTTTGGTTTGTTCTTTCTTACAAGTTGTTGTCCGATTCCTATAGCAAGCTTTTTAACCGTCTTATGTGGCGCTCTGATGGGCGTGGTACATGGGGTTCTATTTGCATCATTTGCCACTGCGGTTACAGCAACAATGACGTTTATAGTTGCGCGATATATTATTGCCAAACCAATTAAACGAAAATACTCAGCACAACTCTCCTCATTCTTAGCAAAGATCCAACCAGAAGATTTTCTCCACGCAACACTAATTCGTGTGGTCCCTTTTCTACCGTTTTGCTCAGTAAATTACATCATGTCTTTAAGCTCAATTTCGATACCGCGCTTTTACCTCAGCACTCAAATTGGAATGTTGGTGTTTATCTTATTGTTGGTAAATGCTGGGTCTCAACTTGAAAAAATTAATAGCATTCAAGATCTATTTACGTTAAACGTTATTCTTACAGCTTTGTCTCTTGTCGCCGTCCCCATTGGGTTAAGGGCCTTGTACAGGAACGTAATGGAACGCAAGTCTCAAGACAACAAGTAAACAGTTATCTTCTAGAAAAACAAGTTATGTTACTATCTCCGCTGGATTCAAGGCGACCTTTAGGGTGTCCTTGGTTGGGAAGATACAGCAACATATTTATACGAGGTGGATTAGCGTGAAGGTTGGGGTTTTCATTGTCGCGTATAACGCCGAAAGGACGATCAATAAGGTTCTCTCCAGAATCTCGAATGATGCTTGGCAGAAAATAGACGAAGTTTTTGTATTTGATGATTCCAGCCAAGACAATACTAGCCATATCATCGCTGAGTACCGAGGTCAGGGAATATCGAAGATAAAAGTTTTTCGCAATAATCATAATCTTGGTTACGGCGGCAATCAAAAACGGGGCTACCTATACGCGATTGAAAATGGATTTGATATTGTGGTGTTGCTACATGGTGATGGACAGTATGCACCTGAGATGATCGAAGCGATGATTGAACCTCTAGAATCTGGCCAAGCGGCCGCCGTATTTGGCTCTAGAATGATGGAAAAAGGAGCAGCAAGTAGCGGCGGAATGCCTTTATACAAATTTGTCGGTAATAAAATTTTGACTTGGTGTCAAAACCAGCTGTTATTTTCAGAACTGAGTGAATTTCACTCTGGCTATAGAGCTTACAGTGTTCAGGCACTCAAAGAATTACCCTTTTTGAAAAATTCAAACGACTTCCATTTCGATACCCAAATCATCATTCAACTAATGGATAATAAATCGAAGATCACCGAAATCCCGATCCCAGTGTATTACGGAGACGAGATATGTCACGTCGACGGTGTTAAATATGCCTTTAATGTGATGATAAGCACATGCAGATATCGGCTGCATAAGCTTGGCTTAATTAATGCAAAAGAATACGCAAAGGATAAACCGAAGGTTCACTATAGCTTTAAGGCACACAAGCACTCGAGTCACCAACAAATTATTGATTTAGTATCCAAACAAGGCGACAAAACCAGAGTGTTAGACGTAGGTTGTGGCGAGGGGCTTTTGAGTGCTCATTTCACCAAGAACAATCACTCGGTGACAGGTATAGATATAAATTCCAATGAATCAGTTAAAGACATTTTCGATGATTACCATCAGGCAAATTTAGATAATGCTAGTGAACTGGATATTGGGAGCTTGGGGGAATACGACACGATTGTGTACGCTGACATACTTGAACACTTGCGTGATCCACAAGACCTTATTGTTAGGCTCAACGAATGTCTAAATAATAACAATGGGAAAATTATTGCATCAACAGGTAATGTTGCTCACATTTTTATCCGTTTGATGCTGTTGATCGGTATTTTTAAATATACTGACAAGGGAATTTTGGACCGGACACACACGAAGCTTTTCACCAAAAAGACATTTATCGAATTATTTGATAACTGTGGTTACCGAGTAGTTGAAAAATCTGTGACGCCGATTCCTTTTGAAAATATTTTCAGCAACCAACGCATCGCGAATTTCCTAAGCAATACCAACCTATTTTTTGCTAAGTTATGGCCAAGCTTGTTTGCATATCAATTTATCTACGTGTTTGAAAACGATCCCGAAAAGACCGGCGAATTACTCCGAGAAAAACAGATCTACGCACCCTACATTGATGAGTAAGATTGACCATACTAGATTAGTATTTTTTATTATCTGCATTGCATATATTGCTCAAAACATTCTGCAGATCACCTCGCTCAGCGATGCATTCTCTCCCGACTCATTAAGTTTCTATCAATTCTCTGGTTACCGCCAACCTCTCTATGGGGGATGGATGCATCTCACGTTCGGTTTATTAGGAAGTTGGTCGGCAGTGAAAATTCTGCAGTTGATGTTATTTAGTTTTGTAGCGGTTACGCTTGCTTTCGAGCTTTACGCAACATCTAACCGGGGTAAGTATTGCGCCATTACTTGGGTCATCGCGCTATTTATATTGAACCGTTGTGGTTTAACCAGTTACGTTACTTCGCTAATTTCAGAAGGCCTGTTTTACAGCCTGCTGTTACTAGTTTCTTACCTAGCTTTGCGTTGGTTTAAAACAGAGAAGCTACCGAACCTAGTAGCTTTAGTGTTTATATGCGTTCTTGCATCTCAACTCAAAACTGCTTTCATACCGGTGTTAATAGCTGTTTGTATATTACTTATTTTTTGGTTAGTTTGGTCACAACGCCTGGGCGATCAAATGAATCGATCCTGGCTTCTAGTTCTAATGCTGGGGCTTATCATACCTGCCATGGCATTGCCGAGTATTTTAGGGAAAGATTTCCTGAACCTATCCACCGAAAAAGAGCGGTTCGGCTTTGTTATCTTACCTAGAATTTCATCGCTCCCTACACCTCATCCGCTACTTGAGGAATTGAGCGATTGGTCTGAAATGACGGCAAGTTGGCGTGCAACCTCTAAAAACTTAGGCGTGTTGGCATCGACTCAATTTGATGCACAACTTCAGGAAGCTACTCGGTATTACCTTTATACGTCTGAACTCGCTCCTATTGTTAACCAAGAGACTACCCAAACCGCTCGTCGACGCTGGCACAACGGTGACGGATATCAACAAGCTGGCGAACTAGCGCTAAAGTGGATCAAACATTCACCCAAAGAATACCTTATCGAATCATCAAAGCATTTATTCGGGTTGCTGGTGGCTGCGCCATTAATGATCCAATCAGAAAGAGAGCAGGTCTCCAAAGCTTTTGAGAAAATATCTCCAAGAACCTGGGAGAAAGTCGAGCTTAACAAAGCCTACCCCTTAGGAGATTTGTCAGTGAATATTTCATCAGCTACAACTCTCCTCTATTTGGCAATTCGATTTACAGCCCTGATATATCTGATTCTGTGCTCTTATATTTTGATAAAAGTTTTTAAACAATTTTGGCAGCGTGAGATGCCAAAGAAATCAGCCATAGTGATTTCACTAAGCTTCTTACTCGTAACGGCGCTATCACTCGCCCCTGCGTTTACTGTCTTCCCTGAAATACGTTACGTTTTAGCTAATTTATTAATAATGTTTTTTGGTTTACTTTGTTACATTTCGCTTCTCAATGTCCCTTGGCAAAAGCAGGCTCGCCATTAACCGTATTAAGCTAAAATGAGTCGGTAACAACACCACGCTTCCACCGAAGCTTTTTCTCTATCGATAAGATAATCATCCCTGCGATATCTTTTCCCGTCGCTGCCTCTATACCCTCCAAACCTGGTGACGAATTCACTTCTAACAATAGGGGGCCATTCGCTGACCGGATAATATCGACACCGGCTACTTCTAGACCAAGGACCTTTGCAGCCTTAATAGCAAGTATTCGCTCTTGTTTCGTTATCTTAACCACGGCAGCCGATCCACCTTGATGGATGTTTGCACGAAACTCGCCAGGCGCTGCAGTCCGTTCTATCGAAGCAACCACTTTGCCATTGATCACAAAACAACGCAGATCTTTACCATTCGCTTCCTTAATGAATTTTTGAACCAACAAATTAGCGCGTAGCGATTTGAAGGCGTTAATCACCGACTCAGCCGCTTTTTTTGTTTCAGCCAAGACAACCCCTCTGCCCTGCGTCCCTTCTAACAACTTAACGATAAGAGGCGCGCCGCCCACCATCTCAATTAAATCATTTGTATCGATAGGCGAATTTGCGAAACCGGTGGTTGGAATATCTATCCCGCTCTTTAGCATCAGCTGCAACGAAAAGAGTTTGTCTCTCGATTGCGAAATTGCGGCTGAAGAATTAGTCGTGAAAATACCCATGCTCTCAAACTGACGGGCCAGTGCCGTTCCGTAAAATGTCACACTTGGCTTAATTCGGGTAATAACCGCATCGAGGTCATTAAGCAATTTGCCACCGCGATAATGTGCTTCCGGTTCATCTGCATCGAGCTTCATATAGCACTGTTTTGCATTGAGAAACACCATTTCGTGTCCGCGTTCTTCACCGGCTTCAAGCAATCGCTGGTTACTGTAAAGAGCTTCGTTACTGGCCAGCAGCCCAATCTTCAAACCACTTCTCAGGGCTTCCATCTGTCCATAGTGCTCACGGATTTCCGCTTTTGTGCGGTCGCCTAAAGCACAATCCAAAGACGGATCAACCACAAGACGGCCGTTCATTGCTTCCCGACCCAACAACATTCTAAAACCCATTGAATCCCGATTAGCTAAGGTCAATTCAATATCCCAGGTTTCATCGCCTAGGGTCACCGGCGCACTTATAACGTATCGAGTTTCAGTTAATCCACTTGAATTACGAATCACTCGCTTATCGATCAGCGGCCGTTCGCAGCGGATCACAATGCCTCTATTATTCTGTATTGGGTGAGCCTCAAAACTCACCCAGGGCAGTCCATTACGTCGGAACCTCGAAATATTAAAAGCGTGAATCGATGAAGTTTTTGCTCCTGAATCAATCCGCGCTTTAATGGCAGGGATTCCTAATTCAGGAAAGGAGCACCATTCTTGGTTTCCAATAATTGTTTTCGTTTGCGTGTTTTTACTCATAGACGTTGGAAGCTTAAATTGTGCGGGTAAAACGGGCAATGAAAAGACGGGGAAGTACAACTCCCCATCTTTTACAATGTATCGCCCACTGGGTTCAAATTCCCATAATACACACTGCCTATGCGGAGTCTATTAAAATTGTACCCGTAAGCCTACTTCAAACCTTCTTCCAGGTGCTGGAGCAAAATCTTTGACAATTGAACTATGGTGACGCTGCTCATCATCCGTCAAGTTCTTGCCATGCAAAAATGCACTCAGTTCCATGCCATCAAAGGAAAAGTTACGTTTTATGGAAAAACTAAGATCGCTATAACCTCGAGTAGCTAGCTCAAAATCCGCCGTGTCATTCTGACTCGAGACTTCCAGCCACTCAACATCGACATCCCATTGTGCATTATTCCAATGCAAGGACGCGCCCAATCGAGATGCAGGAATTCGTGGTAAATTACGGTTAATGTTAGCTGAGCTATCTAACTTTGCTCTCACCACATCGGCGAGGAAGCTTACATCAAAATCGCCCTCGGCCAAGCTGCCAAGGTGCCAAGGTGAATAATCGCTTTAGCATCAACACCAGTAAAATTGGCGTCTTCTTGTCGATAGACCAGCACCGGGAATTCATCAAGAATTTCACCTGTACTTGCTTGATAGATAAAGTCATCAAAACTCATTCTGTAGACGCTAACACTAAAGTCGTATAAATCGGATTGCAGAGTCGCTGTACCGGTAAAGGCCAAAGCCGCTTCTTCCTGTAAATTAACATCACCAATTTCAAACGATTGAGTAGCCAAGTGCGGGCCATTCGAATACAACTCTTCGATGCTCGGCGCGCGCTCTGAATAGTCGATTAAACCGGCAAGACTTAATACATCATTTACCGGATAAACAATGCCTAATGACGTGCTGATAGTCGAAAAATCCGTGTCGGCAAGACCCGCCTCTGACGGTTGATGATCCACTGTTTCGTATCGAATTCCGCCTTCGATATCGTAACCATCAAAACTTCTTTCGCCTACCCAGAAAATGCCAGCGTTATCGGTCTTAACTGGAGCAACAAACGCTTCCTCGCCTATGGCGCTGAACTTACGTTCACCAAATTGCAGACCAAACACGCCTTTGAAATCTTCGGCAAGTTGGTGACCAAATTCAATTCGGCCTTCCCATGCTTGGTTATCAAAACGCGTACCCACTTCGCCATTGGCTTCTATTTCCTGATGCTCATAATCATTGATACCTAGGCGCAGAGTTAACTCATCGACACCTCGGAACGGATTGATCAATTTGGAATCGAAATCAACCCGAGTTTGCTTCATCTTAAGCATTCCCGTACCTTCTTCTTCCTCGTCGTGCTCCTCCTCTTCATGCTCTTCGTCGTGCTCTTCCTCATGGCCATGGCCGCCAACAAGCCCATAATCAGCATCGAGAGTACTCACAGAAAAACCAGTATAAGCTCCGTCATCCCCAATAATACTAAAGCCGATAGCACCGCCTTTGTTCGCCAGTTCACTACCTTCTAAAATGTCGCGTTCTTCTTCGCCCTCTTCGTGTCCCTCTTCTTCTTCGTGCTCTTCACCTTCCTCTTCAGCCTCGCTCAGACGTTGATTCTCAGATTCGACAAAACCTGGAATATCATAATTGTCTGAATCGCGGTCAAAGGCATCAACATGCCATGCAAACTTTTCACCGGCTTTGCCGTCTAAACGCAATGCCGCCGTCGTGGCATCGCCGTTATCGTTATATCGTGCTTCCACTTTACCGGTCAGGTTTGATTCAGGAAGCTGTTTCGGAATTCGCCCTGTTTCTACGTCAACCACACCGCCAATTGAACCTGACCCGTATAAAAGAGTGCTCGCTCCCTTTAATACTGTGATTTGATTTGCGATGAAAGGTTCAATGCTAACGGCGTGGTCAGAGCTGGTTACTGAGACATCCAAACTATCAATTCTATCTTCTGTGGTTTTAACTCGCGGCCCACCTAATCCGTGAATAACCGGTCTACCCACCGCAACCCCAAAACTCGATGATTGGATGCCTGGCTCACCGGATAAGGTATCACCTAAAGATCCGGTAACTCGGCGTTCAAATTCATCACCACGCAATACGCTAACTGATTGCGCTTGGCTTCGTTCACTTAATGGGTGTGCTATTACTTTTATTTCTTCTAAAAGACCTGTTTCAGCCGCAAAAACGGGGCTACACACAAGGCTGCACGCAACGCCGCCCACAATACTAATTTTCTTAATCATTGTATTACTTCCTAAAATTCAAATTTCCAAATATGGAAAAGACGAATTGGGCGATAAGCGTTACTCTTGAGAGATAAAAGCTAAACCAATTCATTATTTGCAGCGACATAAACAATCAAACTGCGAGTGTAATCTTAGGAGATGGCGGGTGGTGCGCGGGGAGAAAAAGAGAGAGCGACTCGAGCCGAACAAACCGAGGTCAAACCTGGTTGGAACGATTCAAGATATTCCATTGGCTGGGCAATGGAAGCTGTGTCGATTAAAGTAGCGCTTTGTTCGCCACCCAAAAATGCTCGACATTGATCGGAATGCTCATAGCCCTGATGCTCTACATCATGCACAGCCACAGCCGACTGGCTGAGCAACATCAGCAAGGCGACAACAATATGACTGTACTTGAACTTCATCTTAGGCGAATGGTTTTGGCATTTATCCAAATCAATAAGCTAATGTTATACTATAACCCAACATAAAAACCAGTAGCGGATGCCACAAATAGGCACAAACTCTAAATCATGCGAAGATTCCTATTAATTAGTCACTTAGTCATCGCCGGCTTGGTCGCCCCAATGTTGTTCATGCTCGCCATTTCAGGTGGCTTGTATCTTATTGGTGAAAAAGGCAGCACGGTTAATACTACGATCGAACTTGCCGAACGCGCCAACTTAGATTTCAAGTCCGAAAATCTTGATGAAGATGTTCGCGCATTATTAGCTAGCAACGATATTGATCTTGATTTCGAATATATAAAGAACCGAGGCAATCTTATCCAAACTCGACCAACATCGAGAACGCATTTGGTATTTTCAAAAAAGGAGGATCTTTTAACGCTGGTGAAAAAGGAGCCTAACTTCCAATCGAGCATGATTGAGCTGCATAAAGGACACGGCCCCAAACTATTTAGAAGCTACCAGATAGTCGTTGCCGTTAGCTTAATGCTTACCTTGCTAACCGGCATTTGGATGGGCCTTGCGAGCCGCGCTATGCGGAAAAAAACCTCTATCGCGTTGGTAATTGGGAGCGTGGTATTTCTGCTCCTTGCGCTAGGTTAACTCATCTATTTCATCAGCGATAAGTAATAACACTGGATTGCTCCGCATTTGGAGCAATAGCATTCAAGTAGGCGTGCTCATTAAAACTTGAGAGTGCGACTTCATTTGAGTTATTAATAAGCCGCGTTATCGAACAGTTAATCACTTTCTCGAACAGCGGGTAAACGCCGGATGATGGTAGTTTTAATACGTGCGCAGCAATAATCGCAATAATCCCGCCCGAGGAAAAAATAGCGGTTTTTTTGCCGCTGGTATTCGCTTGATGCACATCTTGCAAAGCGCCGGTCACTCGAGCGTGGGCCTGCTGCCAACTTTCGAGTTGGTCTAAACCTTCTGTACTATCAAGAGTGCTGGCAATCAGCCTCTCATCACCCTGACCTAAGCTCGCCCAAAGGTCAAACGTGGCGCGAATCAATTTTTGGAATATTTTTTTATCTGTCATCGCGAGCGACATCAACTGCTCCGCGCCAACGCCATCGTCAATATTGCCTTCGGCACGAAGTGATGCCATTAGCTGTGCTGCGACTAACGGCGCAAGCTCCTTGACCTGCTCTTCGCTTTCTAGTTCGTTCCAACGTGGGTCAATGACTAGTTCAGGAATAGCCACATCATGACTTTGGTACACCTCTATCACCTGTTGCGCGGTTTGAATCTGTCTTTTCAAACTGCCCGCGTAAATGTAATCAAAGCGAACACCGGCTTTTACCAAGTGCTCACCCAACAAGGTGCCTTGTCGATAGCCTATCTCCGACAATTGATCATAATTGTCTGTCGCGAAAGAGGCTTGACCGTGTCGTATGCAATAAATATCAGCCATAACAATCCTAGCTTTGACGTACGCCAGACCCAGACTCAACAACAGAAAAAATCGGTCGATTCAAATCGCGCTTAATCTGGCTAAAAGTGGCTTTATCTTTCCCCATTGCCGGTGTAACTAGCTCCCGTGCTAAATTAAGTAACTCATCTTCCGCGCCGCAGGCATCCATTAAACCGCCAGCTAATGCCTCACCACCACCAACACGTCTACCCGCAAGCATCATATCTCGACGTAATCGGCCAGATAGTTTGTTAACCACCAAGGCGTTCATCGCAGGGGTGAATGCCATCTTGAGATCTACTTCGGGCAAACATAAATACCCCCTATCTTCACGCATTACTCGGTAGTCACTGGCCAAGGCGATCATCGCGCCCAAACCAAATGCATGCCCATTGATCACCGACACCACAGGCACTTTGAATGTTAATAAACGAGATGCCATCACCATGGTGTTTTCAACAAATTGCAAAAAGTCGCTATTTTCTATAGTCATTAAAAACTCCAAATCTAAGCCTTGAGAAAAATTCTTATCCTCGCCAGTTATCAGCAAAGCTTTCGCCGACTCTGATTTTTCAATCTCATCCAGCACAGAGTTAAATTGCTCTAGCGTGTTTGGGTTAAACAAACCCTTATCTCGCATTGTTAGAATACAAATTTCATCATTTTGAGACAGAAACATCATTTCGCTTTCCTTCATTTGGGAGATACCTGGTCAGTCATTAACTACACGATCATTGCAGCTTAAATTTTCGAATAAGAATATTAAACTATCGCCGCTTACTCAGCAGCGTTATTTTGCCTTTGCTGAATTATCGTCACGATATTCAGTAGGCGTGAGTTGGTTCCATAGTTTGAAGGCCGCGGAGAAGGTTGAGTGATCGCTGTAGCCCAGCAGTATGGCAATCTCAATAATACTCAAACGTTCATCTTCTAGGTATTTTTTGGCGATGGTCGATTTAATCTCTTGGAGCAATTTTTGAAAACTTGTATCTCGGTCTTTGAGTCGGCGCTGTAACGTGCGGCGCGACAAATGCAAATCATCGGCGACTGTTTCAATTGAGCAAACACCGCGGGGCAGTTGCCGCAACACAGCGGCATGCAGAGCCAATATAAACGGGTCAGTGTGTGAGTCGTCCCCTCTAAAAAATACCGAAAAC
>CAJQNY010000035.1 GCA_905479805.1 uncultured Arenicella sp. | reverse complement strand
TATCTTAGTAATCGAAAAGATTTGATGGGAAAGCATAAGAACACTTGGATTGCGAATAGTATTCTTTCTGCAATTCTACTGTTTTCATTGTTTACATCGGTCGTCGCAATTGGTGGAGTTCAGCAAATGATATTCGGATAGCCCATGATCATGGGGTAAATTGGGGTTTATAAAATATACCCTCTTTTTACGCTTATTTAACAAAAGTATTCTGACTAGTTTGACAAGCCCCAAAACATATTTTCGAGCTAACTTGGCGCTTGCCTGGCCATTGGCGGTGAATGCGCTGTTAGTACAATCAATGTTGATGATTGATACGGTGTTGGTTGCTCCGCTAGGTCAGATCCCAGTGGCAGCTATGGGTATTGCGTCAGCCATTTTGGCGATTGCGTTGGGAGTAGGGCTAGCAATTGGAAACGGTATTCAACTTATTGTTGGTCGCGCATTTGGGTCGAAACTAGAAGATGATCTCGCGATTGCCTTTTGGGTCGGTCTTTTTATTAATGCATCAGTAGCGGTGTGCTTCTTTTGTATTATAGAATTTTTTGGACCAAGAATGCTTTCGACGTTAACGGGCAACCTTGACATACAAAAGCTGGCTCTTGGGTACTTAGGAATTACCAAGTACGTTATCCTTCTTACCTCCTTTACCCAAGTTTGTACTGCATTCTACAGTGGTTGCGGCAACACCAAGGTTTCACTTAAGGGTTTTTTAATTGAAATACCCATTAACGCAATTTTGAGTTATTTACTGATTTATGGGGTTGGTGATTATGGAGGATTAGGATTAGAAGAAGCAGCTTGGGGTAGTTTATCTGCTGTATTTCTACGTGCCATCTATTTCTATGGAGTTGTAAAAGTCGATCGTAGGGTTGACCTAACTTACCCAATAGAACGGCCATTTGCGACTGAAATTCGCTCTCAGTTGTCTGAGATTTCACCAATCGCCGCCAATTTTTTTGTGCTTTTCATCGGAGCATCAATCTACCAGCTCTTGTATGCGCAACTTAAATTGTCTTCATTTGTTGCCATCACGTTAATCTTTCCCTGGATGCGTATTGGTACACAACTTGTCTCCTCATGGTCTCAAGCATCAGCGATTAGTATTAGCCAAGCGCTGGGGAGCAATGACCGGCACCATCTAAATAACTTTGTTTCAATTTGTACGCGAACAGCCCTAGGTTTATCGGTAGTTGTGGCGGTGTTTTTCTTTCTTCTCAGTCAATTCATTCATCTAATTTACCCAAATATTAGCATCGAGACTTCTGCAGACTTAAAGGCTATTGCACCGTTATACATATTGTTGCCGATTATTCGCGGATACAATTCAGTTTCAGGAAATATCTTGCGAGCACTAGGCGATAGTAACCGGATACTGAAACTTCATCTAATCACTCAATGGATGATCGCTCTACCTCTCTGCGCATTATTGGTATTGTATTATCAGGTGTCGATATTTTGGGCATTCGCAGTGATGCTCATTGAAGAAGTACTTAAGACGTATCATTTTTATCAATATACACAGGAAAAACTTAGCCAAACTAACGGCGTAGCGTATTAGAGTATGAAAAATGAAAATTAAAGAGATAAGAATTGTTGTCTGTAATCCTGGCCGAAATTTCGTCACTGTAAAAGTGATCACAGATGCAGGTATCTATGGTTTGGGAGATGCCACCGTAAATGGCCGTGAAATGGCGGTCGTGGCATATTTAGAGGAGCATGTTGTTCCCTGTTTAATTGGCAGGGATCCACAGAATATTGAAGATATCTGGCAGTACTTATACAAAGGAGCATATTGGCGTCGAGGGCCAATTACGATGGCGGCAATTGCCGGAATCGATATGGCTCTATGGGACATTAAAGGAAAGATAGCAGGTCTCCCTGTGTATCAATTACTGGGTGGAAAGAGTAGAAAAAGCGTTGGTCTTTATGCGCACGCGGGAGGCTTGACTATTGAGGATACTTTGAGCAAGGCTAAGGGTGTTCTCGACCAAGGCTTTAAAGCTGTACGTTTGCAGTCTGCGGTACCAGGTCTTGAAACTACCTACGGTGTGGTGGGTGATAAAAAAGATTATTACGAGCTACAAGGTAACCGGCCGCTTCCGCCGGAGGAGCAATGGTCCACGCAGAAGTATCTTCAAATGGTGGAAGAACTTTTCTTCGAAGCGCGAAAGCAACTGGGCACAAATGTGAGTCTATTGCACGACGTTCATAGTAGGCTTACGCCAATTGAGTCAGCCAAGCTCGGGAAAATGTTAGAGCCGTATAACTTGATGTTTTTGGAAGACTCTTCGATAGCTGAGAATCAACAAAATTATCAAGTGATTCGACAACATACCACTACGCCCTTAGCAATTGGCGAAACATACAATAGTATTTGGGATTGTAAGGAATTAATACAAAACCAGCTTATAGATTACATCCGTGCAGCGGCGACACATGCAGGAGGAATCACAGCAATGCGTAGGATCGCTGATTTTGCTGCTATTTATAACGTGCGTACAGCACCTCATGGTGCTCCTGATTTATCACCAATTTGTTTTGCAGCACATATCCATCTCGATACTTGGGCGCCCAATTTTGGTATTCAAGAATTCGTGGGCTTAGGCAATGAGCAAATTCAAAGTGTATTTGATCAAGATATTAAGGTGACGAACGGCGTGGCTTTTGTGAGTGATAAGCCAGGATTAGGGGTCGATTTTGATGAAGAGAAAGCGAAAGCCTATCCATACAAACGTTCGTATTTACCGGTGAGTCGCTTGGAAGACGGGACTGTTTGGAACTGGTAGGTGATTTCTGTTATTTAGCGCAGTTATTTTCAGTGTGGCTGTGGCTTCGAATTTAAATGAGGGGTGAAAACGTGAGTGAAAAATTAAAAGTCTTGGTTCATGGAACAGGGTTTGCAGGTGAAGGGCATACCGATGCCTTCCGGTATGCCGGCGCAGAGGTCATTGGCATTGTTGGAAGAACAGACGGTGTGGTGAAGGAAGTGGCCCGAAAAATGGCGATACCCTATGCTGGTACAAACTGGCAACAAGCCTTGGAGGAATGCCAGCCCGACATTGTATCAATCGCTACGCCAGGCGGTGCGCATTTTGAACCCATCAAACAAGCTATTAATCATGGCTGCCATGTGTTTTGTGACAAACCACTAGCTGAAAGCGGTTCAACATCTAGTGAACTCTATCAACTGGCAAAAGAAAGTGGAGTGAAAACAGCTTACGCTGCAAGTTTTAGATACATGCCGTATATCATTCACGCTAAGACGCTTGTTGCTGCAGGTGCGATAGGCGAACCGCTGGAAGTTGAATGTATTTCACACTTTAACCTTGAACGTGATATCCCTTTCGGATGGTCGCATCGAAAAGAGGATGGAGGCGGTAGGCTTAACAATAATTTCACACACATGTTGTCTATAGTGACCTCAGTGGTGGGAGAGAAAATACTCTCCATTATGGGAGAAGTTCGAGATGATCTAGGACGCGCGCCCATAGTGGATGGTGTGCATAATTTCAAAACTAGACGTGAGTATATACCGGACGACTTAAGTGACCCGTCTTTGCAATGGGGACAGTCAAATGTGGAATGGAGTTATACGGTATTGGCGCAACTAGAAAGTGAGTACGCAACGAGCCCTGTTTCAGTCTTGTTTAAACATGGAGGCCTGCACCCTAGGTTCAACGAAGATCATATTGTCTTCTACGGTAGTGAGGGCGCGATATACATCAAAGGGCACTATGGAAGCGGGCCGCTATACCTAAACAAAGGTGGCAACGCGGGATGGGATGGTGGCGAATGGCAGGAAATTGCATTGCCAGACGGAATTGCTGCTGATGTGCCCGATGTTGATGGTGATACTGAGCGTAATTGGCGTTTTCTAATCAAGAAGCTGATCGGTGATATTAACGGTGAAGAGGTTGCTTCTTACCAAACCTTCAAAGAAGGTAGCCAATACCAAGAGATTATCGACATTATTCGTAAGAATGGTAGTTGGGTTAATTTACGCCATCTTCAGTAATGCGGCTTAACTTCATAAATAAGAGGGTTTAAGTTTTGGTTTACGAATATTTAGTTATTGCCGGCTACTTCCTGTTGATTCTAGGAATTGGTTTTTCATTTAAGAAAATGGCCAAAAATTCCACTAGCGATTACTTCCGGGGTGGCGGTCGAATGCTTTGGTGGATGGTCGGTTCAACGGCGTTCATGATGCAATTTTCCGCTTGGACATTCACCGGTGCGGCAGGCAAAGCGTTCACGGATGGTTTTGCTGTCAGCTTAGTGTTTATCGCTAACACTTTTGCGTACTTTTGTGGTTGGGCTTACTTCGCTCACCGATTTCGTCAAATGCGGGTTGATACTCCCACCCAAGCTATCAAACGTCGATTTGGTCACCAAAACGAACAGTTCTTCTCATGGGCTTTAATTGTCTTTAGTTTGATTAACGCAGGGATTTGGTTGAATGCGTTGGGTGTATTTGCGAGCGCTGTTTTTGAGGCTGATATAACTATGACCATCATCTTCACCGGGCTTACGGTTGTTTTTGTGTCGGTATTGGCTGGTGCCTGGGGCGTGGTAGCCTCAGATTTCGTGCAAACTTTAGTGGTCGCTGTGGTATCCGTTGCGTGTGCGATAGTCGCTTTGGTTAAGGTTGGTGGACCGTCAGAATTGGTCAATAATTTTCCTTCTGGTTTTGTGATGGGCCCAAATATGAATTACGGCTTGTTGCTGGTTGGTACTTTTGTATTCTTCCTGACCAAGCAACTAACCACAATTATGAATATGCATGATTCCTTTCGATTCCTAAATGCGAAGGATTCTGTTAATGCTCGCAAGGCAGCATTATTAGCGATGTGTCTAATGGGCGTGGGCAGTGTACTTTGGTTTATTCCGCCGTGGGCGGCTGCTATTTTGTATCCTGATGCGGCATCCGCATACCCAGAGTTAGGCAGCAAAGCTGCAGACGCCGTATATTTAGTTTTCGCGCGTAACGCAATGCCTGTAGGTACTGTCGGACTACTATTGGCAGGTTTATTCGCAGCCTCCATGTCATCGATGGACTCAGCGCTAAATAAGAATGCCGGCATATTTATTCGCAGTGTGTACCAACCGTTTTTAGCTAAGCGAGGCAAGTATATAGGCGATAAAAAGCTTCTAAGTTTGAGTATGGCATTGAGTTTTTTTAGCGGTATCTTGGTTATCTTGATGGCCTTATATTTTAAGTCGCTAAAGGAGTTAAGTTTATTTGATCTGATGATGTCTCTTTCAGCAATGATTCAAGTGCCACTTTTAATACCACTAATTGTTGGTCTCTTTATCAAGAAAACACCTCAATGGGCACCATGGGTAACCGTGCTATTAGGCTTGTTTATATCTTGGTTTATGAAGGAAATATTTACCCCTCAGGTATTTGCTGTGTGGATTGGAATCGAGCCGTTCACTAGCCGAGAAGCAACTGATATGGGTCTGATTTTGACACTTTCTGCGCACCTTTTTGTCACTGCTGGATTCTTTTGTCTGACTACTTTTTTCTACAAGGAAAAAAATGATATACACATGTTAGAACGCGACAAATTTTTTGTAGATTTAGAAACACCGGTTATTGCAGGTGAGGATCAAGATGATTTTGATCGTCAGCAACGCAGTAAGCTAGGTACCATGGTTATGATTATGGGTTTTGGGGTGGTAATGATGTCCCTGATTCCCAATCCGTTATGGGGCAGGTTTGTGTTTTTAGGCTGTGCGTTTACCATATTAGTCATAGGGTTTTTACTAAGACGAAGTGCGTACCCAGTGAGAGCCAGGGTCTAATGTCCGCCCGAAAACACCTATTAGAGAGGCAACAATGTTGGTAGTAAAACAGTTAAGAAAAATAGCAAGCAAGGTAGTGTCCGTCCTGATAGTAAGCTGTACATTCTGTTCTGGCTGTGTGTCAATTCCAGAGCAGGTCAAGCTAAGGCACGGAGTTGATGTTTCTGCCGGTGGTGGTTCGTCCTATATAGTCACCACTCCCGGAGCAACTTATTATCTAGATAAGGAGGGCGGTGGTTTGTCCAGCATGATTGACAATGACGGTGTGGATTGGATTGGTTTCCACAATGAAAAAGGGTCCGGCTGGAAGGGGGAGTATCGGGGTTTTCCGAATGCAATTCACAAGCAAGACGGAAGTTATTTTCACGCTATGAATGCGGGTACTGATTCGTCTAGTTCGGTAATTGACATTGAATCTGAAGAGCATGTCCGTATTGTTTTCACATCGGGTAATGGTAAGTGGGAAGGTCGATGGGACTTCTATTCTGACAGATGTGATTTCACGATGAGTAAGGTGAGTGAAGGTTATAAGTATTGGGTTTTATATGAAGGTGTGCCTGGAGGTGAAATGAATGACACCGATTTTTGGTATTCTGGAATGAATGATAAAAGACATTTAATTAATGAATCTCTGAACGCTGATTTGCCTGGACCAGAGTGGATTGCATTTGGGGATATAGAAGCGCCGCGTATGCTCTATCTTTTGAACCAAGAAGATGACCAAGCGTTAGATGAATATGTCAGTCGACCCTATATGACAGTACTTGGTTTCGGCCGCAGTAATAAAGATAAATTCCTTACCAATCCGAAAACCTTCTCCATTGGATTTGTTGAGTCTACAAAATATGCCGAGATTGAAAAGACAATTAGAGAGCTTTTGAACTAATGTTTGTTTGCAGCCTATAAACGGTTAATAAATTTGCTATAGCACTCAGTTTTTCACCTCAATTAGAAACTCTGTTAACCTTAAAATGATTAAACAGAAAATTATTTTATGAATCCTAAGTTCCGATTTACTAATGCTACTTCGTGTGTTGGAAGAGCATCTTTAATGTAGAACCAAGTTTTTGAAATTTTTGTCGTATATTAATCATTTATAAATACGTCATACTCAATAAGCTTTTTATCGAGATACTCTTTACTTTCAGCGGGGTGGCGCAAGTCGGATTTGGTAGCACCCTTGCTATACGCAATGGCAGCGACTCTTCCTTGGTTGGTGAACTCAAGTTTGGGGCTGTACATTTTAGCAATAGGGTCCTGGTACGCTCGAGTCGGACTGATTATATTCCAACCCTTAGATCTAATATGGTCGATGAGATCTCCGATAAAAAGCGCAGCAATTTCGTTTTCATGAAGTAGTAATATATGGTCCGGCGAGCGACCTAGTGAGTCCTCTGCTAGATCATCATAAAACTCCATGGCGCCCAATATAGTATCAAGATAAAGCCTTTTCATGTTCTCTAGATTTAGTCGGAGCCCCTCTTTGTGCGCTTTGACGAGTCGGCTGTTGAGGTGCCAATCGTAATTATCAACGGTGATATAGCCATAGTCATACCCTAAGTTTGAAATTCCTTTGAATATTTGTGCGCGTGATTCTTCATCATGAGGTTGATGTAAGTATGGAAAGCGATGCAATTTGATCAAGCCATCAAAATCTTTAGTTATTAGGTGCGACGTGTAAAAGTCCGACAAATATTTTTTTGGCGTTAACTTCTGGGACGATTGATGAGAGTGACTATGGTTTGCTATCTGAAACCCTTCTTCTACGTAACGTTGCAGTCTGTTATGCGCAGCTTCGTCGCTTATGTTTCGTGTCGTTACAAAAAATAGCGCTCCTTCAATCTTTCGACTTTTCAATCCGATGATGATTTTCTCAGTTTTTTCCGTACCGCTCATGAGCGAGCTTCCCGAGAGAGGCGCATCATCAAAAGTAATAGCAATATTTTTCGCCGAGGCGTTGGCCGCCGTTAAAATTAACAAGAATGTAAAAAGAAGAGTGTTACGCATTTTATGTTTCCCCGATTTGTATATTTATACTAGTGAGTTCAGTCGAGTTAGAGTTTGCCTAAAGTAGAATTTCTGACACTTTAATATAAGACGCGACACCTGTTTGTGCGGAATTGGTGATTGTTTTGTGAGGATGAATAAACACAACATAAGCAATAACCTTAGCCCAATGAAACAGGAGAAAAACCGTGTTTGGTGTCTCTTCCAATATGCATTTAGGAGGGGCTAGGCTTATGTTGTTATAGATGGTTTTCTAATCAAGTTTTATGGAACTTAGCTGTTCAATTTTTTCTGTCCAAACGATGCCTTGATAGTATTTTGACAAATCCTTGATTGCATTTTGCTCGTCAAACCCATTCATGTGCCCCTCTGTTAGGTCTACGAGAACGATGCTGGTATTTACTCCCGTCATTCTGTTGACAAAGGCACGTGGCCAGCCCCAAAAATAAGGGGCATAGGATATTGGTACGGCAATAACTGTGTTTCTGCACACCTCAGGCACATAACTCGTCCAGCCAATTATCCCGTACTGAATCGCGCACTTTTTAACAGAGGCTCTAGTAAATCCTTTTAGCTTTGGATTCATGGATAATAGTCGAGTAGTCGGTTTTACCCCGCCATAAAACCATAACCTAGAGAGATCTTCATTGGCTCGATTGTTCAGAAATTGAACAATTAAATCAGCTTCGCTAGCGCTGTTGCTCTTGATATTGATCAAAAACCGTTGCTCGGGGAACTTATCCAAGACTTGAGTCAGGCTAGGTAGTTTTGCAACTCCTTTACCTCTAAAAGGAAACGATTTTCCACCATCACTAGTGTACCCATAGCCAACATCTAAACTCTGCAAGTATTCTAGTGAATGTTTTCTGGTAACGCCTTCACCCTCAGTTCTGCAATCAAGAGTCCAGTCATGAAAGACAGCAAATTTTCCATCGCTGGTCGGATGAATATCGATCTCAACTATATTAGCTCCATAGCCAAACGCTTGCTCAATTGACTCTAAGGTGTTTTCTAAGAATTCGTGTTTTGGAGGGTCAATCCTAGTAGCTGTACATTCATCGCGAGA
>CAJQNY010000034.1 GCA_905479805.1 uncultured Arenicella sp. | reverse complement strand
CGTTATTTTGGCGCCGACTGAATCGCCATCACGGCGGAGTTGAGTGATCAAAGATTCCATCTCTGAAACCTTAGTCACATCTGGGCAATTAAACGCGTTATTGCGGGCTTCAGCCAGATCAACATTCTCGATCGTGACATCGCCCATCTGTGCCAAGTAAGCGTCAATTTGTATGCCCTCTTTTTCGAGTAAATACTTTTTCGCAATTCCACCGGCCGCGACCAGCATAGCCGTCGTGCGTGCGGAGGATCGACCACCACCACGATAATCACGATTACCGTATTTGTGGTGGTACGTATAGTCCGCATGGCCCGGTCTAAACGTGTCCATGATATTAGTATAATCTTTTGATTTCTGATCCGTGTTATGAATCAACATTCCAATTGATGTGCCGGTGGTACGCCCTTCAAAAACCCCAGACATAATCGTCACCTCATCAGCTTCACGCCGTTGGGTGGTGAATTTTGATTGACCGGGTTTCCTTCGATCCAAATCGGGTTGCAAATCTTCTTCTGATAATTCTAGGTTGGGTGGGCAACCATCAACAATGCAGCCGATCCCCAAGCCATGGCTTTCCCCAAAAGTCGTCACTCGAAATAATTTACCGATACTACTATCACTCATACTCAGCCTCGATAAATTTAGGTGTTTTCAACGACAATATTCGGAAACTTCGCACTGAAATCACGCTTCTTCACAGATAATTTCCCAGCAATTTTTAAAGCGATATTTCTGTATTTTAGAGCAGTTGCGCCTTCTGGGTCATTCACTACCGTTGGAGTACCAGAATCAGCCAGTTCGCGAATTGACATTTCTAAAGGAATCTCACCGAGGACTTGCAGGCCAAAATCCTTGGCCATCTTAGCCGCACCGTCAGCACCAAAAATGGCTTCTTCATGACCGCAACTAGTACACACATGTGTACTCATGTTCTCGATCACACCAAAAATTGGAACCTCTACTTTTTCAAACATTTTGTACGCCTTGCGTGCGTCCAACAAGGCAATATCTTGCGGGGTAGTCACAATCACTGCACCTGATACAGGCACCTTCTGTGACAATGTAAGCTGTATATCCCCGGTGCCTGGCGGTAAGTCAATAATCATATAATCGACATCTTGGCCGTCTTGATTCCAAAGAGTGCCGCGCAACATTTGCTCCAATGCTTGAGTAACCATGGGGCCGCGCCATATCATCGGCGTATCTTCTTCCACCATAAAACCTATAGACATGATCTTAATCCCATGGTTTTGCAGCGGCAGCAACATTTTATTGTCCAAGGAGTCAGGCTTCCCAGAAGCACCCAACATACGCGGCTGGCTCGGACCATAGATATCGGCATCCAACACAGCTACCGAAGCGCCTGCCCCGGCCAAAGCCAAAGCCAGGTTCGCAGATACGGTCGATTTACCTACCCCGCCTTTACCAGACGCAATGGCAATGATGTTTTTGACGCCATCTACGGGCTTAACACCTTGCTGAACGGAGTGCGCAATAATATCTTGTTCAATAACAACCTCCAGATTGAGGTTGTCAAATGGCAATGCTTTTAATGCCTCGTGTACTTGACTCGAAAGCTCCGCGGCGACGGATTGAACCGGGTAGCCCTTACGCAGAGTCACAACCACCTTCTGATCATCGGCCTGCACGGATTTAAGTGCACGACTAGCAGTCATCTTTTCATTGGTAAACGGGTCAATCAGACCATTTAATGTGGTGGTGACAGCGGTAATAATTGATTCAGACATAGACGAGTATTCGCGGGGTTATTTTTGCAATAAATCAGAGCGCAATGCTAACACTTAGCGTGCTATCAGGCTATCAAGATCGAGCAATAGCTTCCCCCCATGGACTGAACCAGCGGTTGGCCCAGTTACGAACCAGCTGCCTTCAACTTCAAGCGATATCCGTGCAACAGAGGCTCGGTATACCCACTCGGTTGTTCTTTGCCAGAAAACACTAATTCAAGGGCCGCCAAATACGCATAACTACTCGTGAAGTTACCGGCCATTTTCGCGTAAGCTGGGTCATTTTCGTTTTGCAAATCTACGACGTTAGCCATTCTCTCAAACGTTTCAATTACCTGCTCTTTAGTGCAAACACCATGCTCTAACCAATTGCAGATGTGTTGACTAGAAATACGCAAGGTTGCCCTATCTTCCATCAAACCGATATTGTTTATGTCTGGAACTTTGGAACAACCGACACCCTGATCAATCCATCTAACTACGTAGCCCAAAATACCTTGAGCGTTATTATCCAATTCTGCCTGGATCTGCTCTGATGTTAGTTTTGATAGATCCTCGCATAACGGGATATCCAAAATATCATCCAGAGCGGCACGTGTTCTATGGGAGAGTGCTTTCTGCACTTCACTGACGTTTACTTGATGGTAGTGGGTAGAATGCAATGTCGCGCCGATAGGCGATGGCACCCAAGCTGTATTAGCGCCTGATTGCGGGTGCGCTATTTTGGCTACCAACATTTCAGCCATCTCATCTGGCATGGCCCACATCCCTTTACCAATTTGCGCCTTACCAGGAAGACCGCATTCCAAGCCTATATCAACATTCCAATCTTCATAGGCAAAAATCCAGGGCTTCTTTTTAATGTCCGCTTTAGGCGCCATCGCACCGAGTAGCATACTCGTGTGAATCTCATCTCCAGTACGATCTAAGAAACCGGTATTGATAAAGACGACACGATCCTTCACTTGGCGAATACACTCTTTTAAATTAACGGTAGTTCTTCGCTCTTCATCCATAACCCCGATTTTAATAGTATGCCGCTCCAACCCCAACACATCCTCAACTTTATTAAACAAATCGCTCGCAAAAGCAACCTCATCCGGCCCATGCATTTTTGGTTTAACGATGTAGACACTTCCCGTTCGGGAGTTGTGGATACCGTCATCACGCTGCAAGTCATGCAGCGCTATAGTTACACTAAGCATTGCATCCATTATCCCTTCTTGAATTTCATTACCGTGCTTATCTAGAACTGCTGGATTACTCATAAGGTGGCCAACATTGCGACAGAACAACAGACTTCTACCATGCAGCACGACGTCGCCCTCATCCAAGCCCGTATATACTTTATCAGCGCTCAGGGTGCGGGTCATCATCTTGCCCGCTTTCTCGAAGCTGTCACTCAGGTCGCCTTTCATTAGCCCAAGCCAGTTTCGGTAAACACCCACTTTATCTTGCGCATCAACTGCAGCCACTGAGTCCTCAAAATCTTGGATAGTGGTGATGGCCGCTTCACTGGTCAAATCCTTTACACCGGCTTTGTCGCTAGAGCCTATTGGCGTACTTGCATCTATTTCAATCGCTACGTGCAAACCATTATGCTTCAACAATATCGACGTCGGAGCTTGAGGTTCCCCTTGAAAGCCCACGCATTGCGCGTGATCGACCAATCCTGAAGAATGATCACCGAGTTCTACCGACAGTTGCTGATTCACGATCGCATAGCGGGTAGAGTCATGATGACTGCCATTTTGCAGTGGAAAATGAGCATCCAACAAGTCCCTACAAAACGCGATAACTTTAGCTCCTCTAATCGGATTGTAGGCCCCGGCTTTTTCAGCTCCCCCTTCATCAGAAATCACATCGGTGCCATACAATGCGTCGTATAAGCTGCCCCATCTCGCATTTGTAGCGTTTAGTGCAAAGCGTGCATTGGATGTCGGAACAACCAATTGAGGTCCAGCTTGCTCGGCTATCTCCACATCAACATTTTCGGTTGATATTTTAAACTCGGGGCCTTCCTCTACTAGGTAGCCTATATCACTCAAAAACTCTTTATAGCGAGACGCATCAAAATCACCTTTATTGGCAACATTCCAAGCATCAATTTTCTTCTGTAAATCTTCACGGCACGCCAACAACTTTAAGTTTTTCGGCGTCATATCATGCACCACATCACTTAAGGCCTGCCAAAACTGCTCTTCTTTCATAGCTAGCCCGGGCAAAACCTCCGTCTCAATAAAGGTCGCGAGAATGTTATCAACGCTGAGTTCAGATCTTTTTTGATATTTGGTCATAATTATTTCTTCTATATCGGTCAATATGGGTCAATTCAATAAGGAGTTGAATGTGATTACGTCGCTCATTTTACCTCGCAAACTGTCTGTATTGCGGCAATCTCTAGCATTCACCAAAGTAATAAAAGCACTCACTGCCAGCATAAGCGCGATATCATCCAACCACTATTCAAATTACGAATAGCAACCATAACTAAGCCGCTATTTCGTCGCTCAAGTTCTCTGCGTATCTTATGCTCATCGTTAATCGCTATAGTTTTTTTAAGTTTACTTAAGAATAAAATCATAGCGGTTAACCCTTACCACTAACACTTTAAGAACCCAGCCAGTTGGCAGGACATAACAATGTCAGATTATCAAAACTATATTCAAAACGCAGCCGGAGTGATATCCGATAATGGTTCAGCATGGGGTAGCATCGATGCTGAATACACCGCCCGCATGAAAATGCAAAACCGTTTTCAAACTGGTCTAGATATTGCCAAGTATACGGCAGGGATCATGCGTAAAGACATGGCCGAATACGATGCTGACTCCGCAAGCTACACTCAATCGTTAGGATGTTGGCATGGATTCATTGCGCAACAAAAAATGATTGCGGTTAAAAAGCACCACGGCACCACAAATAAGCGCTACCTCTACCTATCCGGTTGGATGATCGCAGCTCTACGCTCTGAGTTTGGCCCGCTACCTGATCAATCTATGCACGAAAAGACCAGCGTACCCAAATTAATTGAAGAGCTTTATACATTCTTGCGCCAAGCAGATGCACGTGAATTACGCCACCTATTCAAAGATCTGGACGCGGCACGCAGTGCTGGCGATGCAGCTGCAGAAACAGAAGCCCAATCCAAGATCGACAACTTTGAAACTCATGTCGTGCCGATTATTGCAGATATCGATGCGGGTTTCGGTAATGAAGAAGCTACTTATCTACTTGCAAAGCAAATGATCGAAGCGGGTGCCTGTTCAATTCAAATTGAAAACCAAGTTTCAGATGAAAAACAATGTGGTCACCAAGACGGTAAAGTGACTGTGCCACACTCTGACTTCCTTGCCAAAATTAATGCTGTTCGATATGCCTTCTTAGAACTAGGAGTTGATGACGGTGTTATCGTTGCGCGAACTGACTCCCTAGGCGCTGGGCTAACCAAGCAGATTGCTGTCACCAATGAGCCTGGCGACTTAGGCGACCAATACAATGCATTTCTTGACTGCGAAGAACTCACACCAGCACAAATGAATAATGGTGATGTTGTTATTCATCGAGATGGTAGTTTAGTTCGCCCTAAACGCCTTGCAAGCGGACTATTTCAGTTCAAAGCCGGCACAGGCGAAGATCGATGCGTACTGGACTGCATTACTAGCTTACAAAACGGTGCGGATCTCATTTGGATCGAAACTGAGAAACCTCATGTAGGCCAAATAGGCGCCATGGTTAATAGAATCAAAGAAGTTGTACCAAACGCTAAGCTTGTCTACAACAACTCACCGTCATTCAACTGGACGCTCAGCTTTCGTCAGCAAGCCTATGACGCCATGGTCGAAGCCGGTGAAGATGTCAGCGCCTATGATCGAGATGCTTTGATGAACGAATCCTACGACGACACGGACTTATCAAACCGTGCTGACGACATGATTCAAAACTTCCAACGTGATGGCGCACGCGATGCTGGAATTTTCCACCACTTGATCACG
This sequence comes from uncultured Arenicella sp., assembly GCA_905479805.1. Classification (GTDB taxonomy): domain Bacteria; phylum Pseudomonadota; class Gammaproteobacteria; order Arenicellales; family Arenicellaceae; genus Arenicella. The sequence goes on along the minus strand of CAJQNY010000034.1, from coordinate 2,206 downwards.
CTACCGACTTATCACACAGCGGCTTTGTCGACGGACAATCTTGCGAAAGGGTATTTTGGCGAAGAAGGTATGTTGGCCTACGTCAAGGGCGTACAACGTAAAGAGATTCGTCAAGGCCTAGCCTGTGTTAAGCATCAAGACATGGCTGGTTCTAATATCGGCGATGATCATAAGGAGTACTTTTCTGGGGATGCAGCGCTAAAAGCCTCTGGTGAAGACAATACGATGAATCAATTTGGCTAGTTATCGATGAATTTCGGTCTTTAGAGAGGGGCAGCTTCGGCTGCCCCTTTTTTGTGCTTCCCATCACCCCAAATGGGAGTATTTCGCGAAAAGGTTGACAGAGCTTGCCTCCCAAACCTAACATGAGTCCAGTTTATGAATAGTCAGCGGCTATTAATTGCCAGTTTGGAAAGAATAGTCAGCTGCTTCAGGCCCTATAGGCCGACACAATAACAAAACAACAATAAGGGTATAAAATGAAAACATCCGATCTATTTGTCAAAGCACTTGAAAACGAAGGCGTCGAATATATTTTCGGAATTCCGGGAGAAGAAAATCTAGATTTTCTCGATTCGTTGCAGGGATCTAGTATTCAATTAGTACTAACCCGCCACGAACAAGCGGCGGGTTTCATGGCTGCTACCTATGGCCGACTAACCGGCAAGCCGGGCGTCTGTCTATCCACCTTAGGCCCTGGTGCGACTAACTTTGTAACCGCCGCCGCTTACGCTCAGTTAGGCGCCATGCCAATGGTCATGCTAGCGGGTCAAAAGCCGATTCGTAAAAGTAAGCAAGGTCGATTTCAAATCGTCGATGTAGTGGGCTTAATGAAACCCATTACAAAGTATTCCGAGCAAATTGTTGACGGTAACAATGTGACATCCATGGTCAGAGATTCCTTTCGTCTCGCTATGGAAGAGCGCCCAGGTGCGGTCTATCTAGAACTACCTGAAGATATCGCTGAAGAAGAAACCGACGCAACTATCTTTGAAGTGGTTGGGCATCGCCGCCCAACCGCCGACTCACAATCAATCGATCAAGCTGTGGCCATGATCGAAGCTGCCGAACGTCCCTTACTATTGGTAGGCGCCGGCGCAAACCGAAAACGAACCGGCGACGCATTACGCGAATTTATTGATAAAACAGGAATCTATTTTTTCAATACACAATTAGGCAAAGGTGTTGTCGACGAACGCCATGATAAATTTATTGGCACCGCCGCACTATCATCTGACGACTTTTTACATTGTGCAATTGAACGTGCCGATCTCATCATCAATGTTGGCCACGACGTCATCGAAAAGCCACCTTTCTTCATGGAGGAAGATGGTAAGAAGGTAATCCACGTTAATTTCTTTGCAGCACAAATTGATGACGTTTACTTCCCGCAACTCAATGTGGTTGGCGATATATCATCATCTATTGCCAGTCTAGCGGAACGCGTTAATGTCAGCCCTGATCGTGATTTTTCATTCTTCAAAAGAGTGCAGAGCGAGGTTGATTCTCGGATCACCAAATATTTTGAAGATGAACGCTTCCCTATGCTGCCGCAGCGATTGGTCAAGGTGTTACGTGACGAGCTAGATGCCAAAGACATCGTTACCTTAGACAATGGTGTGTATAAAATTTGGTTTGCACGTAACTACAAATGCTATGAGCCGAACACCATGTTATTGGACAACGCTTTAGCAACAATGGGCGCTGGCCTACCGTCAGCAATGATGGCTAAACAACTAAACCCAGAGAGCAAAGTTGTTTCCATCAATGGTGATGGCGGCTTTATGATGAACTCACAAGAACTAGAGACGGCCGTGCGCATGGATCTTGATTTGGTGGTCATCATATTAAACGACAGCGCCTACGGCATGATCAAGTGGAAGCAAGAAGGCATGGGCTTTAACAATTACGGTTTGGATTTTAACAACCCGGATTTCGTGCAATACGCCGAGAGCTTTGGGGCTCACGGTTATCGGCCAGAGAGCCATGATGAATTTCAGACTATGCTCACTACGGCACTGAATTCAAAAGGGGTTCACCTAATTGACTTACCGATCGACTACTCTTTGAATCATTCGATTCTTAATGTATTGATCAAGGAAGCCGCTTGCATCATCTAGCACTTTGCTTATAGCGACACGATTCCACGAAACTAACATAGCAGGCCTTAGGGCCTGCTTTTTCTAGAGCCAATAATTATGACGGT
>CAJQNY010000033.1 GCA_905479805.1 uncultured Arenicella sp. | reverse complement strand
TTTTTAGTAGCGGTAGTGATCCTGTTTATACGGCCCATCCACCGGCACATTGATGTAGTCAGCTTGCTCTTGAGTAAGCGTAGTCAATTTAACGCCCACTTTTTCAAGATGCAGTCGAGCGACTTTCTCGTCTAAGTGCTTTGGTAAAATGTACACGTCATTCTTATACTCGTCACCTTTAGACCAAAGCTCGATTTGCGCAAGCGTTTGGTTGGTGAACGAATTTGACATAACAAAACTTGGATGACCAGTCGCACAACCAAGATTTACCAAGCGGCCCTGGGCCAATAGGATGATACGTTTTCCGTCTGGGAAAATGACGTGATCAACTTGATCCTTAATGTTGTCCCATTCGCAATCGGCCAAACCAGCCACATCAATCTCATTATCAAAGTGACCAATATTACAAACAATCGCTTGATCCTTCATTTGATCCATATGATCGCGACGGATGATGTTGTAGTTACCCGTGGTGGTTACAAAGATATCAGCATCAGCTACCGCATCTTCTAGAGTAACAACTTGATATCCTTCCATAGACGCTTGTAAGGCACAGATTGGATCAATTTCGGTAACCTTAACGATAGCGCCTAGGCCACGCAATGAAGCAGCAGAACCTTTGCCCACATCACCATAGCCACAAACGACCGCTGTTTTACCAGCAATCATGACGTCAGTAGCGCGCTTAATAGAATCTACAAGAGACTCACGACAACCATATAAGTTATCGAATTTTGATTTGGTCACTGAATCATTAACGTTGATCGCTGGGAATGGTAATTCGCCTTTTTCAACCATTTGATATAGACGAGCCACACCAGTCGTTGTTTCTTCAGTAACACCTTGTACACCCGCCAAGCGACGCGAATACCAAGTGTTATCAGTCGCTAATTTCGCTTTGATTGCAGCAAACAGACATTCTTCTTCTTCACTACCCGGATTATCCAATACAGAAATATCAGACTCGGCTTTGGCACCAAGAATCAACAACATGGTAGCGTCACCGCCATCATCCAAGATCATGTTTGGTCCTTTATCGCCCGGCCAATCCATAATGCGATGCGTGTAATCCCAGTACTCAGTCAGAGTCTCACCTTTAAAAGCGAACACAGGAATATTTTGCGCGGCAATAGCAGCGGCAGCATGATCTTGCGTAGAGTAGATATTACACGACGCCCAACGCACTTCTGCGCCAAGAGCGACCAGCGTTTCGATCAACACGGCCGTTTGGATAGTCATGTGCAAAGAACCGGTTATTTGAGCACCCTTTAAAGGTTGTTCAGCCCGAAACTCTTCACGAATTGAAACCAAACCTGGCATTTCGGTTTCGGCAATAGCAATTTCCTTACGACCGAAATCAGCAAGGTTAATATCAGCGACTAGGTAGTCGGTAAAAGCGGGATTTGATGGGTTAGCACTCATCTTTCATCTCCTAAGTTAAGGTTAAAGAAAAATGAGCGTCGTTGCTTAAAGTTGATGGCTTGGACAGTGTAAAAACTATCAAAGCTAACGATAAGTGCACTTGAGCCTGATGGGAGCCTTCAGCCTATTAGACAGGAACCACCCATTGCAACGCTCCTCAAATGCTTAGGCTGCGGATTATAGACAGGAGATTTTTTAAATTCTAGTGAAAAACCAAACTTTTTAGTGATTTCTCATTCACCCCAAACAGCAAATTCATTACCGCTTGGCTCTCTAAAATGAAAGCGTCGGCCACCTGGAAATGAAAATATGGGTTTGATGATCTCACCGCCCGCTGTAGATACTTTGCCTAAGGTAGCTTCTAGTTGATCACTATAAAAAACGGTCAACGCCGCTCCTTTATCGGAATCACTTGCCAAGTCAGCCTTATAAAATCCGCCGTCGGTTCCCTGATTACTAAACGCGCTATATTCTGGGCCATAATCAACGAATTCCCAGCCAAAAACTTTGGTGAAAAATTCTTTCGTTGCTGGTAAATCTTTCGCTGGATACTCTAAGTAGTTAATTTTTTCATGCGCTGGCATTTACTTCTCCTCTTTTAGATTATCTAAATGCACCAGCAATACTTGTGCCGTCGCAACACCATTAATATCGGTAACGATATACAAATTGCTGTACTGGGATTCATCAAGATCGGCATAGGCATCTTGGTTGAGAAGCCCGTTAACAAAGCCGGGCACTGTATTGCTGTGACCAACCACAACCACTGACTTACCACGATTTTCAGATAGAAAGCTAAGATGGTTCACCTCTTTGGCAGAATAAAGCTCGACCTCTAGACCATGCTTCGCGGCAATCGGTTTTGCTGTATCTCTGGTGCGGATTGTATCGGTGCTGTACACCGCTTTTATTGGCTCTTTACTTAGTATATCGGCCCATTTACGCGCACGCTGCTCACCGATAGTAGTCAAGGCTGGGTCACGGCCACTGTCCTTAACTTTCTCAGCATGCCGAACTAAGTAAATGGTGGTGCTCTCTATATCAACCTCAGAGGGTGTGACGCATGCGCTGACAATAGAAAGCGTCAAAGAAACTGCGATCACTTTGATTAATTTTCTAAGTTCTCGGTTTTTCAAGATATCTAACCCACGGCGCTCTTTACTTTCACTTAAGTATCTCATTACATTCGCACCTCATGCGTTTTTTTCAAATCTCGAATCCCAGCCTTTATTAACGTCTCAACAATCGTCATATCTATATCTTTCAAGCTCTTAAGATAGAGGCACGACTTACCTAGTTTATGTGGCCCTATTTTCTCCAACAAAGATGCGTAATCTTTATATCCCGGCATTATGTATAGAACCGGTCCACTTTTTCTTATAGAAAAACCGGAAGCCGCGGATACACCCACGTCGCCGTTCGCCCGATAGTAAGTATATTCCCCGTAACCGACAATGCTGGTTCCCCACATCTTGGGTTTGCACGCTGTCGCTTCTTTGAAAAGCTTGGCTATTTGTTTGGCTTCTTTACGCACGCTGGTCAGCGCAATACTATTAAGGTAAGCACTCACGCTGAGAGTGTTTTTCTTTGTTTTGTTATCTACTTTTTTGACCATAAATTCATTCTAGCACCAGCCACTAGTTTGCTTCAAACCAGCCGAGGACGTATCTGCACTATCTCCGTTCGTATATGATACTTAATTAAATCCGCGCTAAGAAAAACAATAACGGTAGAAATAACAACGCTAATATGAAATTTAACTCCTTCGGTTTTGCCTTACTGTTTGCCTTTTTGGTTCATACCGCACATGCCGGAACGGACTCCAATGCTGAATTCTGCTATTTGCCAACAAAAAGCAATGTCGCTTACAACGACGTGCTCGCGTTCCAACAATCTTCACCGGCTGAGGTAATCAGCTATGGCGAGGGTGACAATCAATTTGCGGAATTATGGCTTCCCAACAATCTGGCCTCATCACAAAAAGCACCGCTTGTCGCATTTGTACACGGCGGATGTTGGTCAAACGCTTACGATATAGAGCATAGCCAAGCGTTGAGCACCGCACTCAGCAAAATGGGCTACGCTGTATGGTCAATAGAATATAACCGTGCTGGAGACGAAGGTGGAGGGTGGCCAGGGAGTTTAGATGATATTTCACTAGCCTTAGATTACATCCCAGAATTACAGGATTACGCCATCGACCTTCGAAAAATTGCCTTGGTCGGACATTCTGCTGGCGGCCACCTTGCACTACTTGCAGGTGCAAATCGTAAAGCGAGTTTACGCGGTGTTATCGGTTTAGCGGCTATCGTCGATATCGTAAAATATTCCGAAGGAACTAATAGCTGCCAAACGTTGGTGGCACCATTTATGGGTGGCTCATCCACAGAAAACACGGCGAGCTACGCAGCAGCGAACCCCATCAATGCACCCTTACACAGCAATAGCGTGTTGATTCATGGTGATAAAGATTCCATTGTTCCGATATCCCAAGCACAGAACACAGACTTAAAATTGCTCACGGTGCCTGGCGCCGGACACTTCGACATGATTCATCCTGAGACCAATACTTTTCAAGTACTACTCAAGGAATTAGCAACTATATTTAAATAGATACCTCTCAGACAATGATTATCCCCGACTATATTGTTAAATTAGACGAACACGAT
>CAJQNY010000032.1 GCA_905479805.1 uncultured Arenicella sp. | reverse complement strand
AATGCTTGGTCGGATAATTGGGTGGTATTTTATCGAGAGCAACGTCTGCAAGTACAGCTGGATCTAGCGAGACACCATGGCATGTCAATATCTGTGGTGCAGCGAGGCATGGATGTTTGTAAAACGTTAGCCGGTTTGTTTTTAGGCTATTCTCCTGCAGCGAGTTTGTTGCATGGTGATTTATGGGCTGGGAATGCGGCAGAATCGAGCCTTGATGGATCACCACTATTGTTTGATCCTGCGCCTTATTATGGAGATCGTGAGAGCGACCTAGCGATGACTGAGCTATTTGGTGGGTTCAGTACAGACTTTTATCTAGCCTACGACCGCTATTACCCCATCGATGAAGGCTATGAAAAACGTAAACCTTTATATCAGTTGTATCATTCCCTGAACCATTTCAACTTATTTGGTTCCAGCTATTTGTCAATGGTCGAGGCGCATTTGTCTGTCATAGAAAGGCTATCGGCGGTTTAGCTACTGATCAGCTTCTTGATCAATCATCATTTCCGCACGGCTGCGCAGTTTCTTTTTGATGCGAATTTCCGCAAACGGGTCATTGTCATCTAATGGCATACTTGTGTTCGAGCTACTCTGTCCTTTGGCTTGCGCTTTATTTTTCCCAGCTCCAGTTTTGCTATTGCGGACTCTAATTCTAAAGAAATGGTAGGCTAGGTAAATTAATACTCCAGCACAGAGTGCGATCCATTTGTAAATGAAGCTTTGACTTGCGAGGGCCTGATCGTTGAGTTGATCTGCATAGTTCAAATAATCCTCATGGATACTACCCGCTAACCACAAGAAGCCAAACAGCAGTAACGTCGAGACAATTATCTGTTTATATTGCTTCCAGACAAAGGTAACAAAGGTCAGTCGGAATATTTGTTTAAACATCAGTGTTTAGGAATGAATTAAGCAAATTCTATAAAAGGTTGTTGGTTTGTTGCTGATCTTTAGCCGAACACGTGGATACCAAAAAATGCCAGCACTGCGAGCAGGCCTTTCTCTTTGATCGAACTTTTGATCTTATCCTCTTCTTCGCGCACGACCACTTCAAGATCATCTTGGCTAAACGTCATCGGATTGCCGCCAGCAACGATAATCCGAGTGCGTGCTCGATCGATGGCTTTTTCTCTAATAAAGCTACGATATTTGGCGGGTACCGACTTTACCGAAGCCACGCTTTTGAGAGTGGGGATTTTGATCTTAGGGAGGCTCAATTGTTTGTTCATCTTCATAACTTAGTGACTAAATGCGCTGTATTCAAGGTGGCGCTCTTCAAGTATGCCTTATTGCGACACGAGAATATTGATACAATAAGGCCAATTCTGCAATATCGTGATGATCTTAACTTTTCTTTACTTTTTAAACGTCCTCGACCGTATTGGTTTTTGATTACTTAAACGGCAGATTGTACTAACTACTTCTTGTTCTAACTTTATTATTCTAACTATGGCAAACCCTCAGACCTATTTTCACGTTGGCTATGCCAGAGCGGCCTCCACTTTCTTACAGAAAGCGGTATTTCCTGCGCTAACAGGCTTGCAGTACATCCCTAGAAATCGGTTCCGCGTTCGAGAGAGTGAGAAGAAACGATTCAAGGCGGATAAGATACTGATGTCGCGTGAAGCGGGCCAGCGAATATTCGGGCGGAGCGATGACGTATATAGAATCTTCAACAGTCGGGTCATTATTTCTTTACGACGGCAAGATGCTCTAATCGCGTCCAACTACCGTCTACATGTCAAACGCGGCCACAGTACACGCTTTGAAAATTATCTGGACCTAGAAAACGATCAAGGAATTTGGAAAAAAAGTGAATTGGAGTTTATGCGAATCATTCGCCACATTGAGGAGTCTACCGGTGAAAAACCTTTCGTCTTTATCTTCGAAGACTACAAGAGTGACCCTGATTATTACTTGGCATCGTTGTGTGCCGCTCTTGGTTGCGGTATAAATCAAGATAAATTAAGTCATGAAGCGGTGCATAAGTCCTATAACGATAAGCAACTTAGGCTGAGAAGACAATTTGCCGATCGTTTTGCGAATAACGATCGTGAACAAAAAACTCCTGAAGTGAACACCCGCAGCGAGAATAAAGCAGTTGCATGGTTAAAGCGGCGTTCTTTGCTTTGGGCTTCAGCTCTCTTTATGCGTATTGTGAAGTTGGCGCCGGATTCATGGGTATCCAACGAGCCTCTGATAGAGCAAGCTCGGCTGGACGCCGTTGAGGAACACTACAAGGATGATTGGCAGGCCTGCATCGATTTTGTGGAACAGCAAAATAAAGCCTTGGGCGTGATACGAACGCGTATTTAGAGTTCCGTATAAAACGCTCAGAATGGGGTAGGTGGAACTGCGTAAGTTTGTTAAAATCGCTCGTCCTGAAACCAGCAACTCAATTGCTGTAAACCCAAGCCAGAACTCGATCCACACATCGAGTTGATCAAACTATGAAGCCTAGAGTTGCCGAAGTCGTACGCGACACCAGCGAAACCCGAATTTCTGTCAAAATCAATCTTGATGGAACAGGTAAATGCAATTTTGATACGGGTGTACCGTTTCTCGAACACATGATGGATCAAATTGGGCGACATGGCCTGATTGACTTAGATGTAAGTTGTACCGGTGATCTTCACATAGACGATCATCACACTACTGAAGATATCGGCATCACTATTGGACAGGCCTTTCAAGAAGCCTTGGGAGATAAACTAGGGATCCGGCGCTACGGTCATGCCTATGTTCCTTTGGATGAGGCACTTAGTCGAGTCGTCGTAGATTTTTCAGGTCGCCCAACCTTAATGCATAAAGTAGATTATCGACGGGCGCGCATCGGTGGGTTTGACGTCGATCTTTTTGATGAGTTTTTTCATGGATTTGTTAATCATGCTCGTTTGACTCTGCATATAGATAACATTCGTGGACGGAATGCACACCATATAGCTGAAACAATCTTTAAAGCGTTTGGGCGCGCCTTGCGAATGGCGCTGGAACACGATGACAGAATAGCTGGCATCATTCCATCAACTAAAGGCAGCCTATAGAGTGCGAACTAAGCTCTAGCGCTGCTTTTTCGGCAGTCATTTGGTGCACTTTCTATCGCGCTCTTAATCACCCCCTACTATGAATTCAGCTCATTATGCTCATCGCTATCGTTGACCTTGGAATAGGAAACCTACGTTCAGTTGAACAAGCGTTTAACCGTGTGGATACCGCAATTGACGTAGTGGTTACGGCGGATGCCAAGCTGATTGATTCTGCAGACAAGATCGTGTTGCCTGGCCAGGGTGCGATAGATACTTGGTTTCAAGCACTGGATGATCGTGAACTACGGTCTCCGTTAGCGCGAGCGTTAACGGAGAAGCCAGTTTTGGGGATTTGTGTTGGCATGCAGGCTCTTTTTAGCTATTGCGAAGAGGGTGGAGGGATGTCAGGTCTTGGCATGTTTGATGGTTCAGTCAGGCATTTCAATCACTTTCATAACACAAGCAGTGAAACTCTAAAGATCCCGCAGATGGGTTGGAATCAGGTTGCTCAAGTTAATTCACACTCATTGTGGAAGCATATTGACGATCAAACGCATTTCTATTTCGTGCACAGTTATTGTGCGAATTTGCACGATGAGAATTTGAGTGATGTGTTCGGAATGACCAATTATGGGCATGACTTCGTGGCGGCGATAGGCCGAGATAATGTGTTTGCTGTGCAATTTCATCCTGAGAAAAGCCATCGAGATGGCCTTCAATTATTAACGAATTTTAGTCAATGGGACGGCAACTAGTCATGATACTGATACCAGCAATCGATATAAAAGACGGAAAATGTGTCCGTTTGCGACAGGGTCTGATGGAAGATTCCACCGTCTTTAGTGATAGCCCCGTAGCAATGGCAGACAAGTGGGTGAAATTAGGCGCTAAACGTATTCATTTGGTTGATTTAGATGGTGCCTTCGCGGGCAAGCCTGCTAATGCCGATGTGATCAACGAGATTACTCTGCGACACCCAACCGTCCCAGTCCAAATAGGCGGTGGGATTCGTGATGAAGAAACCATAGACGCATACTTAAGTGCTGGTGTTCAATATGTAATTATTGGCACCCGTGCGGTTAATGAGCCCGGTTTTGTGAGCGATATTGCTAAGGACTACCCAGGACACATCATCATCGGACTCGATGCGAAGGATGGAAAGGTCGCGATAGACGGATGGGCTAAATTGTCTAAATACAATGTCATCGACTTGGCACAGCATTTTGAAGAAGATGGAGTAGAAGCCATTATCTATACAGATATTTCAAAAGACGGCATGATGGAAGGGGTGAATTTGGAATCTACTAAGGAGTTAGCAGAGGCTGTCAGAATACCGATTATTGCCTCTGGAGGCGTCACTAATATGCAAGATTTGATTGCGTTGCAGAAAATTCAAGAATCAGGCGTGCAGGGCGTGATAACCGGCCGAGCTATCTATGAAGGTTCTCTAGACTTTGCCGACGGCCAGAAATATTTTGATGAACATGCACTGCCAGAGCTCAACATCTAATGCTGCAATATCGCCATAGATACAACTTTAACCACTTAATTTTCGAACCTTCGCTATGCCGCTAGCCAAAAGAATTATTCCTTGTCTCGATATTGAAGACGGGCGTGTGGTTAAAGGCGTCAATTTTGTCGATATTCGAGATGCAGGAGATCCTGTAGAAGTAGCAAAACGTTATAACGAACAAGGAGCTGATGAGGTCACTTTCTTAGATATAACGGCCACCACAGAGAAGCGCGATACTATTCTCCACGTGGTCGAGAAAGTGGCCAGCGAAGTATTCATTCCTCTTACGGTGGGAGGGGGTATTCGTGAATTAAATGATATCCGCAGGTTGTTGAATGCGGGAGCTGATAAAGTGTCGATCAATAGCACTGCCGTATTCAATCCAGAGTTTATCCGTGAGGCCAGTGAGCACTTCGGTTCGCAATGTATCGTAGTTGCCATAGACGCCAAACAAACCTCCAGACTAATCGAGGGCGCAGACAGTGCTGGATCCATTGATCGCTGGGAAATTTTTACCCATGGTGGTCGTAAAGGAACTGGCATTGACGCTGTAGAGTGGGCAGGTAAGATGGCTGAATATGGTGCGGGTGAAATTTTACTAACAAGTATGGATGGGGATGGGACTAAGGCTGGCTATGATTTAAAGTTGACCCGAGCTGTTAGTGACAGTGTACCAATACCCGTGATCGCATCAGGTGGGGTAGGGAATTTACAGCATTTGATTGATGGTATTAATGAAGGTGGTGCGGATGCGGTATTGGCAGCGAGCATTTTTCATTTTGGCGAGTTCACCATATTACAAGCCAAACAAGCGATGGCTGATGCAGGTTTAGCGACGCGTTTTGCCAGTGAAAAACCCTTGGTTCCTAGCAGCTGATTTTAGAGGTAGAGTTTATGAACGATTGGTTAAACGAAATTAAATGGGATGCCGATGGCTTAGTGCCAGCTATCGCGCAGGACAGTGAAACAGGCAAAAACCTTATGGTCGCCTGGATGAATCGTGACGCACTTGCTCAGACCGCATTGACCGGTGAAGCGGTATATTGGTCGAGGTCTCGAAAAAAGCTATGGCATAAAGGTGAACAATCTGGAAATACACAGACTATTCTTGAGATGAGACTGGATTGCGATGCGGATGTCATCGTATTGAAAATTAAACAAAAAGGTGGTGTTGCTTGTCATACTGGCCGCGAAAGCTGCTTCTTTCGAGTATATAATGATGGTCAATGGCAGGTGGTAGAGCCGGTAATTAAGGACCCTGTTGAAATGTATGGTACAAAAGATGTCGCAAAATAGACCTGAACAGACTGACAGTCTTGAACGAGAGAACAGTCTTGAACGAGAGAACAGCCCTGAGCTAAGAAACAGTCCTGAACAAACGTTAGCCGAAATCCACCAAGTTTTGCTAGCGCGACGCGATGCCGACCCGGAATCATCCTACGTGGCCTCTCTTTATTCCAAAGGACTAGATGCCATTCTAAAAAAGATAGGTGAAGAAGCCACTGAGGTTGTCATGGCAGCAAAAGATCAAGCTCCGCAGAGAATAGTCTCGGAAGTCGCGGATCTTTGGTTCCACACCTTGGTTCTGCTGGCTGATCAAGGCCTTGACCCCCAACAAATTATCAATGAGTTGGCAGATCGGTTTGGCACTTCAGGTATAGTTGAGAAGGCTTCGCGTAAGTAATCGGTATAGCGGTTAACGAATTAAATTAATAGAGGAAATAAACATGGGCTTAGGTGGAATATCAATTTGGCAGTTACTGATTGTATTGGTGATTGTCGCCTTAATCTTTGGCACCAAGCGTCTGCGTAACATTGGCGGAGACTTAGGCGGTGCTGTTAAAGGATTCAAAAAAGCGATAAACGATGATGTTAAGGAAGATTCCGATGCAGGCGCAAGCGCTGACACAGCTGAAGAAGATTCGAATACTGAGAGTAAATCTTAAGGTCTTCACCTTATTCAGTTACGGGTGAGTGAACTATGTTTGACATAGGCTTTTGGGAAATATTGGTTATTGCCGTGGTTTTACTACTGGTGATGGGGCCTGAGCGATTGCCTGAAGTAGCTAAACAAGCGGCTTTTCTGATCCGTAAAGCGCGTCAGGGCATGTTTCGTCTTAGAAGCGAAATGCAATCTGAAATGGATACGACGCCGTTTGGTGATATTCAAAAAGCACGAGATGAAGTTAACAATCTAAAGAACGACATTAAGCAGTTTGGACGTGATTTGGCTGATTCTGCGGAAGTTAAAGAGGCGAAAGACAGTAAGGTTGAAATGCAAGAAATTGAGTCAGAGAGCAAGGTGGACATAAAACAGGAAGACGTGAGCAAAGGCGATGAGTAAGTCGGCCGAATCTCAGGCTTCTGAGCCTTTTGTTTCTCATCTTGTTGAGTTGCGTAACCGATTGCTCTGGGCGATCGGTTCGATTCTCATCATCTTCGTATGCTTAGTGCCGTTTGCCGATACGCTGTATGAGTGGTTTGCCAAGCCATTGATCGCTAACTTGCCTCAAGGCAGTACCATGATAAGCACTGAGCCTACCGGGCCATTTTTTATTCCCTTTAAGTTTGCGTTTGCGAGTGCGTTTGCGATTGCGATTCCAATGGTTCTATATCAAGTGTGGGCTTTTGTCGCACCTGGCCTCTACCAGAATGAAAAATCGATTGCTCTACCTTTGGTGGTTTCCAGCACCTTGCTGTTTTATTTTGGGATAATGTTTGCCTACTACGTAGTCTTCCCAATTATTTTTAGTTTCTTTATCGGTATGGCCCCTGAAGGGGTCGCAGTGATGACCGATATTAGTGCGTATATGAGCTTTGCACTGAAGTTGTTCTTTGCATTTGGGATTGCCTTTGAAGTGCCAGTAGCAACGGTTTTGCTTGCACGCATGGGGGTGGTCTCTACCCAAAGCATGGCAAATCAACGCCCTTATATCATTCTCGGTGCGTTTGTGATTGGGATGTTGATGACCCCTCCAGATATCTTTTCGCAAATCATGTTGGCGGTGCCAGTATGGATCTTATTTGAAATTGGCTTGTTTTTTGCTCGCAAACTTGAGAGGAATGACCTAAAACATAAGAGTGAGTAAAATAAATGCCAAACAGTTAGATCAGGGAGTAATTATCCATGCTGATATTATTGATGGTAATGAGATATCGGCACAAGTAAGGGCTGAAGTCCGCAAGGAAGTAAAATCGCTCTTGGCTAAAGGAGTTAGCCCAACTCTAGCAATTATATTGATTGGCCAGAAACCAAGCTCAAGAGTATATGCAAACAGCAAAATAAGGGCTTGTCATGAGATGGGGATTGAAGCACGCAAGATTGAACTAGCTAAGGATGTTCCGGAACAGGATTTACTAGACCAAATTGACAGGCTGAACCGCGACACGAGTGTGCACGGTGTTCTGGTTCAATTGCCTTTACCCCATCATATTAATAGTGATCGTGTTATTGAACGTATTGACCCAGCTAAGGATGTCGATGGATTTCACCCAGATAATGTCGGCAAGCTGAGTCTTGGCCTGGATTGTTTGTTGCCCTGCACGCCCGCGGCTATTCCCGAGTTAATAAGCCGTTGCGGTATTGAATTACCAGGAAAACACGTTGTCATTGTTGGCAGAGGTAACTTTTTGGCAAAACCGATAATGAATTTATTGGTGCAAAAAGGAAACCAAGCGGATTGCACTGTAACTTGTTGTCACAGCCATACTGATCACCTTGCGAACTATACCCGTCAGGCTGATATTCTAATCGCGGCGATTGGTGTCCCAAAATTTATCACGGCAGGGATGGTTAAAGACGGAGCTGTAGTTATTGATCTAGGGGCTAACCACATCGAAGATCCCGAGCATTCGCACGGAGCGCGTTTGGTGGGGGACGTAGATTTTAACGGTGTCGGAGAGGTTGCTGGAGCAATTACGCCTGTTCCTGGTGGCGTTGGTCCTATGACAGTCGCGATGTTAATGAAAAATACAACCAAAGCTGCGCGCAGGATACACCGTCTAGAAGGAGTCTGAGGGGCTGGCTATAATTGATTTCTTCAGCGGATTATTCTTCTGAAGCGTCGGGCAAAACCTGCTATGTCGAAAATATCCGACTGGTCGATTTGCTTTTTCGATAACTTCTTTAATTCGCCGTCGTTTACTATGGAGTCTATTCGCTGGACATAGGAATTTAGATCTGTTGCAACCCATTCCTCCTTGCCAAGCTGCTTCAGTAAGGTACTGCTTTGCTGGGTCAAGAATGATTCGCCCTCAAGCGCGATTAGCACGGAACCTGCCATAACCGCATTCGCAACTGAAATAATATCGTTACTATTGAGATTTTCTAAGGTTATTGTTCCCTCTGATGGTTTTAAAGTAGGCGCGAACTCTAGCCGTTTCGAGTCAATTCCTATTGCTGCGAATTCATTGCGAATTTGACTCGCGACCTCGGTGCGCTTCACCTCCAGGAGCATATTCCAGTCTGGAAGTGTATTCAATACTGCGGCCCATGTAGCGACCGTCCTCTTGGTTAACCCCGGAGCACAGTTAATGCAGAAAAAGGTCTTCTCTTTAGAGGTATCTACGCTCGCCGTTGCTTTAGGGTTGATATTTGTTGTTAGGTTTATCGGTAAGTTAGTCGCTCGTTTTTCAGGCGGTTTCATCGCATATTTTTGCGGCCCAAATAAATGCTCAATCACTATAATTTTATCTGAGATGTAATAGCCTTCGTGTACTAGCCAACCAAATTGCTTGCTGGCAAGCTGCAAGCCGAGCACTCGCTGTCGACAACCCGCTCGCATCCCACAGACGTCGATTATTATGTCGATCTCGTCTTGGCGAACTTGCCGCGCGAAGTCAGAATCCGATAATTTGATAGTGTTTATTAAAGTGACTGGGTCGGCTAACTTGCCGATTGAATCTTGCTTGCTCTGCCAATAAACGAATACATTTTCCTTAGTCGACAATTGATTGATGACAGGTAAAACCATTGAAGTCCACCAAGTTGCTGATATGTCGCCGACAATGAAACCGATCTTACGCGATTTCGATTTCGTTAGACTATTAGCCGGGTAAGTTTTACCTTCCGGTATGAACCGAGAACCCCAAAGCGAAATTTCTTGTTGTAATTCATGTTTGGAAATAGTCGCATTGCGAGCAGCGTGGTAAATATACCAACGTCGAGTCTCTCGGTGGTGCGGTCTCAGCAGGCGTAAATAGTTAAACTGTCTTGTGGCCATTTCAAGGTTGCCGCAGTGTTGATAAGAATCAGCTAATTGGAAAGCTGCACGTTCGTGCGAAGGGTTTACTTCCAAGGTTTTTCCAAAGACATCAACTGCATTTTTATAACTTCCAACCGACCGTTGTGCAAGACCCAGGTTATATAGCCATTTTGCTTTAGGCCCGTGTTGTTTGATTAGGCTCCGTAGTAATGTAGCGGCAGCGGCAGGATGTTTGGCATCCAATTGCAGGCATGCCTGATTGTTTAAGATGAATTCAGATGTCGGATTTAAATCAGCCGCTTTGCCACCCATTATGCGGGCGCGTTCTAGCTCTCCCAAATTGTATAGACTGGTGAAGAGCATGGAATGGGCGCCAGCATGGTCATTGCTTCTATCAATGACCTGTTCACATAGATTGACTACATCTGCATATTTCTCTTCACGAAGTGCCTTAATGGCAGCTATCACCAATTTTCGAATCGGGTTTATGATGGGTTTTTCCATTTTAAAGGTTTGCCTCATCCTGAAGGCTGGGATCTAATCCGAGTTCGAGGCTAGACTCCCAAGTGTTTTCGCTGCAGAGCTTCTCCCAGATGATTTGAATCGCCTCACCAAACTCACGGGAAAACTGCACATTATTAGTTAAACTAGATGTTTCTATACGGGAGCGCATCTGAGTTGATAGTTCGTTTCTAAGTGTTTTGTCTTCGCCCAATCTACGTGCTATGGAAGCAAATGAGAGCGCATCTTTTGCGATGTACTCTTCAAGCCCTAGCCGACTTAACACATTGCTGCTGAGTCGACTTGCGTAGGTTTCTCCCTGAAGGCTGATGACAGGGACTCCCATCCATAAGGCGAATAGAGTTTGCGCAACGTCATTGTATGGGGCTGTGTCTAATGCGATATCTATGGACTGGTATGCATCAAGATGATCTTCAGAAACTGTCTCGCATTCGAATACCAGCCTTGTATCAGATATGCTTCGATCGTGAAAGCACCGTATAAGATGAAATTTGGTATTTTGATTAGACAAGTTTTGGTGACTTATCTTGAGTATTGATTCCGGCACCAATCGTAAAACTGCGGCCCATAAGTCGATGGTTTGATCAGATACTTTGGTGAGATCACCGAAGGCGCCGAAGACTAAGGGTGCGTCTTGTGTTTTTGTTTCAATTGCGGGAGCGTTACTGGGGGGGGCGTAAGTAAAAACTCCACTTTGCAGGCGCAGCAGCTCTTCGGTATAGGCGTGTTCGGATGAGAATTGTGGATCGCATACACGATCGCTGATCCGATATTTAATGCTCGCCAGGCCAGTTGTTGCAGGATATCCAAGCCAGCTGATCTGTAGAGGTGCAGGTTGCTTGCTAAACACTCGGATTCGGTTGTTTCTTTCTATGCCGGTCAAATCAACCAAGACATCGACGCCATGACTACTGATTTGCTTTGCTAGTTTGCTATCACTAACTTTTGAGCTGTCATGACATGAGTCACTGGCCTTAGCGACTAATTGCTTAACCTGTGGATTTGATTGTTTATCTATAAAAGTAGCAACTTTGAATTTTGATCGGTCAAGCGTGTTAAGCAGCGGAATCACGAAGCTCTCGATAGGCAGAGGGTAATCTGATGTAATAAGAAACCCTATCGTGATTTTTCCAGTTGTCTCGACTTTGAGCTGGTCAGCGCTAATGATATTCCCGGTACGGATTCTGTCATTCCAAAGCTTGGCTAAATGATAGCTCGATTGACGGTTAGTCAAGCTAGAGTAATTGCTCCAGTTCGCAATGCGTTGCAGGTGTCTAAGGTTGTTGGGTTCGAGAGTTGCTGCACGGTAATAACAGTCGAGGGCTTTGTCTACCCTCGCTGACTTGCGGTATAGTGATGCGAGACCAAGTTGTGCTTCGACGTTGTTAGGCTGGATCTCGAGCGAGAGTTGGTATTGTTCTTCGGCCTGGTCAACGTCGCCGGAAAGTATTAATGCGCTTGCATATTCTCTTCTCAAAATGTGGCTTAATGGCGTTCGTTCACATAGAGCTCTGAATATTTCACAAGCCTTTTTCGCTTTGTCTTGTTCGGAGAAAACTAATGCAATATAGCGCAGCTGAGCATTTTGTTGCGGGTCTTCAAGACGTATATCATCAGTGCTTAATTCCTTTTTATAGAGTTGATCGGCTAAGCGCAGCGCGTCATCGCCTAGTACGAGCGCTCTTAAACACCTTAGTTCTGATGTGTCCCTCCAGCTTGATGGATTACGCGTAGCAAGATGCTGCAATGCTTCTTGATAACGGTGATCTTCTAGGAGGTTTTCTATCTCTTGACGCTTCAAATTTTTTATTAGTATATTTGTAGTTAAGGCTGGGCGAGCCCTCAATATATCGTTTTAATCTATTCTGGTTTAGAGCGCGAATTCTATGCGCCCAGGCCTGGAAGAGGGATCAGCTTTCTGAGAAATCAATATTGTCTTAAACCCATCACAGACCCAGACCCAGTCACATCCAAATTGGACCAGTGTTAGTCATGTCAAATGCGCTCAACCCTGTAACCATCGCTAAAAAGTGTCGAGCTCAAGCTAGATATCTGATTTTGACACTACCCCAATAATCTACAGTGTACACCATATAAATATGATAAATCCTCTGCGTCCTTTAGAAAAGATCAAAGTTACAGAGATTTCAAATCGTGTTATGTGCCTTCATTCGAAGGAAGCGCCAAAGCTCAATGATTACTTAACCAAGTTCTTCCAACTCTTCGCGATCGAAACCAGCCTGTAATCTAGCGGCTACGTTAAACGGCCCACGTAGCTCTCCATGGAAATACTGGGATACCATTTTCATAAACATTTGCCGTGGCTCGACGTTGGCTTGGTCGCATAGATGTCGAAACCATTTCGAACCGATGTATACATGACCAATTTCATCCTGATAGATGACATTTAAAATTTCTACGGCAGAATTGTCGCCGACAGAGTCAAAACGAGCAATCATTGGAGGTGTTACATCGAGTCCTCGCGCCTCTAGCACCCTGGGCACTAGCGCCATACGGGCAATCGGGTCATGCGCTGTTTCGGCAGCCATATCCCACAAGCCATTGTGTACAGGGTAGTCACCATAGTTGCAATTGTGTAAATTTAAATACGCGTTTATCAACTCAAAATGTCGCGCTTCATCCGCGGCTACGTTGAGCCAGTCCTGGTAATATTGTTTCGGTAAATTACGAAAACGGTAACACGCGTCCATCGCCAAATTTATTGCGCTAAATTCAATATGCGCGATTGAATGCATCAATATATTTCTGGCCTCTTGGGATTTGATGCCGCGCCGTTTTAGCTTGCCAGGCGGCACGAGCTGTAATCTTGTAGGAAGGCCCGCTACTTTAATAAAGTTAACCGGAGAGTTGTGATCGAGGTCGTCGAAGTTACTCCAGCGAGTATTTAGCTCTCTTATTCCTCTGCATTTTTCGATCATACCTTCAGAGAGAACTAATGATTCTAGTGTTTCGAAAAAGCTTCCATGAGCTTGCGGCCTCACATCCTTACCCATTGCCCTGCCGTGCATCTTGGCAATTTGTTCAAATCGACGTAAAGGCCAATATTACTAAATCCTGCTTGTTCGAATAGCGCTGATACCTGTTCGCCCTGTTGATAGCCATGTTCAACAATCAGCCACCCATTAGGGAGTAGAAATGAAGGAGCAGTGTTAATGATCTGATCAATATCAGATAAGCCGTCACTCTTCGCAGC
>CAJQNY010000031.1 GCA_905479805.1 uncultured Arenicella sp. | reverse complement strand
GCAGCGAGCTGTGGCGAAAGCTGCGCTTCAAGCGCATTGGCGATCCGCTCAGTAATATCTGATTGAATTTCAAAGATATTGGCGACCGTTAGCTCACGGTCATATTTTTCAGCCCATACAGGCCCATCTGTTTGTGCATCAATAAGCGTCACATTAATCCGTATCTGATTCCCGGCACGCTGTACACCTCCCTCAAGCAAGAATGCGACACCAAGCTCTTTGGCAATCTCACCAATAGACATGGTCGTGTCCTTATACTTTACTACTGAAGTTCGAGATATCACCCGAAGGGCATCGATCTTAGAAATGTGGGTGAGAAGATCGTCATGCAAACCCAGTGTGAACGGCTCGTTCTCCGGCAAGTTAGCAACATTAGCAAATGGCAGAACCGCTATGGAGTCTTTGGCGAACTGCGCACTTTCATTGCTGTCTGGCTGATTCGTAGAGGCTTCCCCTGTTCCAATTTGAGATGACGATTCACTAGTTTCATCCTGCATCAAAAGACGCGTTCCAACCATTAAGCCGATGGCAACGACTAATATTGCAATGGTGATTATGTTTAGACGGTGGGCGGTGATGTTGGTGATAGAGTCATCACGCACCACGTCTTCTTCGCGCTTAATGCCTTCAGGCGTAATTTCGTACACCCACGATAGAAACAAACTAATGAAGAAACCGGCAATCAGCGTCAGAAATACCGTTTTCATCACCCAGCTTGGAGCGTCTATGTTATCCAGCACCAGATCAAAGAGCTGTAGGACAAACCAAGCCATCACCACGTATGACACAGCCACGCGCACCACATTGCGGCGGCTCAGCTCTTCATACAAACCCTTGAAACCCTTACTTTTCATTTAACCCGAATCAAGCCCTCCGATCGTCTACATGCTGATTCTTATTTTTTTTGGCTCTAGCCCCATCATTTTCTGAGCAATATTTTAGCACTGAAACCTCTCACCCGACATACAAATAAAAAAGGGGTCAGTGCCGAATGATGATCTGGTTGTAAGCAAAGGACCACACTCTTACGCGCTAATTTAGAGGCATGTGCTTTTTGCCACTTGCTGCAGGTGGCGACTCGGAGAGATAGGGTCTTCGTTTGCTAATTGCTAAGCGCAGTGAATAAGATCGACACGAATCCTGTAACCCCCATTAATAAGTAAAACACAATTAGGAACATAAACAATCTTGGTTCCTTTTTACGATGGAGTTTATACATTTGCCCGTGATTCTGGGTGCCGTAAGTAACACCGATTTTGAGGCAGTAAATTGTCCAAACGGTGAATAGGCCAAAGGAAACAATCCAGCCAACGACCAAGTATTGCATTAGCCAGTTGAGCGAATCAACGCTTACCGCTATGCCGGTGGAGATCATGGTTGCCATCGACATAATTACCAGTGGCTTGGAAAGCGGGTTTGTTAGGTTTTTTCGACTCATAATAACTATACCTTCGAAGTAAGAGAATAAGTGAGGGCAGACCACAGTTAATTAAAGAACGTCGAGATAGGTGGGGTATCCCAGATTTAATATACGAGATCCGTTACCGACTGGCCTCATTTAACTATCGTAACAACGCCTGGAAATCACGGTGTATACCAGATCGGTGAGCTGTAGGCGCGCTCCTGTAAACTGATTGGTGCGCCTTTGGGAATTTCTTCACCAAACCTGGCGGCATCATAAGTTGTCCAACGGGGCGTGGGTATTTCGAGCACTCTTGCGTAGTAGAACGCTTTCGACGATGGATTAAAATTAGGGTCTTTCCAGACACTGATTAATTGCGTATCACCAATTGTGTTGAGCCAGGTGGCTGTTTTAGCATCAACGGTATTGCCAACTAAAGGTAGGTCGCCGTTGCGATCCAGCTTGCGTGTGTCAGCACTACTCCACACAACATTATGGACTTTCTCGCGTGCCTTTCCATCATCGTCCAACCAAGCTTTAACGATCTGAATTCGATCAAGGTTGCCACTCTGTGGGTCTTTAACGGCAGAGACAAGAAAGGTTGGTGCCTTACCCTCGGGAGCCGCAGATAAGTCGCTCCCCATAGGTACGCCTTTGCGATAACCGAGCGCGGCAGGTTGGTTAGATTGAGCATCCTCCTGGCTGAATTCAAAGCCGCCAAAGAAACGCAAACGAATGCGCGGCCCTGTTGTGGCGAAAGTTTCTTTGCGTTTCATGGCATCAAATATTTCGCCACGGGTGTTCTCTTTTGCCCAAACGGCCACTACTCCTGAAGCGGCAGTTTGCCAACTCATGCGTTTGATCGCTAATTCACGGTTTATCTTTTCAACTGGCGAGCCACGTTTAGGCCGAGGCTCTTGAGCCATCATTTTACCAAAAAAGTTGTTTTCAGCGTTTGTGGAAAGTGCAGTGTGCGTATCTGTTGAACCAATCATGCCAAACTTGTAGGGGTTGATTCCCTGTGAAGCGTCAATTTCGAGCCCGCGTTTCAGCGCCGACCGCGCATACTCGCCGGGAAGCATGTCAGGCGTCTTGCCTTCACTAAGATCGAGATTGCCCATGTCCCAGGTCGCGAAATCAGCAAAGTCATCTTCGGGAGAAAGCAGGGGGTGAGCCTCCCCATCTCCTTTAGCCTGGCTAACCTCTACCAATGGTTCCCATTGCTTGCGCGTTTTAAAGTAAGTGTCATCCAGTGGGTTATCCTCGTTGAAGTTGTCCACCAGCGGAAACATCCAACCGTTTGATAGGTTCCCATTGTGCGGGATAGCCAGCATTTGCCCACCTGTTTCTTGTTCCCAATTTTCCATCCACTTCCATAGGTCTCTTGGGTTTGGGCTGCCCAGCGGTGGTGTGGTCGTATAGGGCTCGATCATGGTTGCCTTATCCGCATCGTCACGCATTAACACCACACGGTGAAGGTTGTTTCCCATAACCAGCGATGTCCACTCGAAGCCTATCAGCGCGCTAAAC
>CAJQNY010000030.1 GCA_905479805.1 uncultured Arenicella sp. | reverse complement strand
GTTTATCGACCGTGGGGGTGGTATGACTCGATTGATGTCGGTGAGCGTTTTCAAGTCAAACGCATCTCTGTGAAACCCCAGGCTAAGCTATCCGTCCAATTGCATCATCATCGGGCTGAGCATTGGGTGGTGGTAAAGGGAGAGGCTGAAGTCTTGAATGGCGAAGATGTTATTTTCCTAACAGAGAATCAATCGACTTATATTCCGATTGGTGTAAAACACGCACTCAAAAATACCAGTGTTGATAGGGATCTTGAAATAATTGAAGTGCAATCGGGGGCTTATTTAGGGGAAGATGATATTGTCCGATTTGAAGATATTTATGGGCGCGAAGGCGGCACCAATTAGGCAGCTAAAGTTTCAAATACCTTCAGTAACCAAGGCATCAAATTGTGTCATGATATGGATTCAAAAAACTCTTTAAATACAATCGGTTGCGCTCACAAACTATTGAGGTGACAATCTTTGCTGTGTTGCTTTTTGCTGGAAGACTGTCTATTATCCTCTGCATCATCTGAAATGTTATTTAACCGTGGTTGGGAAAATGCACGAGGGGTGCGTATGAAGTCTAAATTAGTTGTAGAAGGCTCTAGCAGAGTTGTTGTTTTAAGGAAGTTGTACCTAATATTTTCACTATGTGTTTTTACCTGCGTTTGGGCAGGGGTTCAAGCACAGACACTCGGAACGCCACCTAATATTACGGATGCCTACGCGGCTAGTAATCAGGTTGGCTATTGCATAGATTCTGGCGGCAGTGGTAGTTGCACTGCTAATGATTTTTTAATTACCAGTATAGATATTCTCAATGTGGACGATGGCTGTTCTGGTCCCGATGATTATATGCAGATCGATGCGACGGTGTTTTTTAACAAAGCGACGCCGCAACGTAATGACGTTACAGTGTGGTTTTACCGCGGTGATGATCAAGCGACTCTGCCCAACCCCGATTTTGTTGCACAAAATGCTCGAATAGGCGATTTTTGCACTAGGGTTTCCTTGGAATCGGGGCTTGATATTACTCGTCAGGTTGCTCCTTTTGATGTATTGGGCCAGAGTGGTTTGTTAGACCCAGATAGTTGTGCTGACGTGCCAAATACGGCAAAAGGTGACCTCGAACAAGTTATCAGTGATCTGGTGCTTCCTTGTCGAGACATAGGTACCCCTGACCCCAATGACCCGCAGGGTGCGCCGCTTTCAAATGTTCCAGACGGTATTATCGATGTATCAGGCTGCACCTCTTGGGATAATAATGCGGGTACGTTTTGTGATGGACCAGAATACGATGGTGTGGGTGAGCCCGCCGCAGGCACGGGCTCTAAATGCAATTGTGGTGAGTTTAGTGGAATTACAACACAGGTTGGCCTACCCGATATCTCCGTTACTAAAGTTTGTAGTCCGACAGATGTGGCTCCAGGGGATGCAACTAGCTGCACGATTGAAATTATAAATGCAGGTAATGGAACCCAGATTGGTGCCACAGCGGCCGGCCTTGAAGGTTTTTTCTATGAGGACGACTATCCTGAAAATCAAGGAAGTATTACCAACGTTGTCACCACACAAGGAAGCGTCGTAGATGGGTTTACTCTTGATGCAAATGGGGTTTCTACCGCTAACCAATCTTTGAATATTTACCCAGGAGATGTGCTCGGTGGAACCACGCTTACAATTACTTACGACTTTGTGACTAGCCCTCTGCTCCCATCAACAATCACGACGATCACCAATATTGTTTGCGCAAGCTATTTTGATATTGGCGAAGACGGGTCGCCTGAAGTGTTTAGCTATGCGTTCGACCCGGATTTGTGTGCGACTGAGGAAGTAACTACCCCAGTTACCATCGCCGGGGTTGATATCCAGGTTTTGCATGGCGGTATGCAGTTTGATTGGGTAACCGCGAGCGAAACCAATAATCTTGGTTTTAATATCTATGTTTTGCGTGGCCAGACGTATTTTAAGTTGAACGATGAGCTAATTCCTTCTGAGTCGATAACAACCTTAGATGAGTCAAGGTACTCTTTGTGGTTAGATGCAGGCATAGATGCTGCGAGCCATCGATTTTTTATCGAGGATGTCGATCTGCAAGGTAAAGCAACGAAGAATGGACCATTCAGGTTATCAAAGGGGTCGACGTCCTCGATCCCCAGTATTCGAACTAATTGGCAGGCGATTGCTAGCGAACTCGACAGCGCCCGCAATGGCAAAAAAGCAAGGTTTAAATCAAAAAAGAGTCCAGCTAACGCGACTACTGCAGGGAATGATGTAATCAACATAGAGGTGGCTACGTCTGGCTTGCAGCGATTAAGCTTGTCTGATATTGAGCTTCAGGGTGTTGCAGCCGCTGATATGAGTCGAGGGCGATATTCTTTAACGGACAGCACAGGAACTCAGATTGCGTCCCGAGTTACTAAAGGCGTTAAAGGTGAGCCGGGTTATTTTGAGTTTGTAGGTGAGGCCCGTAAAACTTTTTACTCCGCCGCGTCTATCTACCAACTCCGTTATTCAAGTAAAACTCATTCAGCTCTTACTATAGGCACTATAAGTGGTAAGAATAACAAGGCTGGGTCAGCCGGTTCCGTTTCTTCTTTTTATATGCATACTGAAGAGGTAGAGGTTGATGCCGTTTATGTGAATAGCTCTAGAGTTGAAAATGATCCGTGGATGATGCGTAAATTGTTTGCGAATGGCAGTCCTGCTATCGATCCCTACGACGTTCCTGTATCGAACGTGTATGAAGGCGGCGTCGCAACTCTGATTTCGGCCACAGTAGCAGGCGGTATCGATTTCAATGATCTGCTAGATCACTCTGTGCAATTGCGGGCAAACTCTGAATTGATTGATTCTCACGACTTTGGTGGGACTGAAGCGGCTACTTTGGCAGGTGAGAGTCTTACCTCAGAAAGCGCAAATTCTGTTGCCGTTGAGATAGCGGTTATCCCAAACAACTCTTTCGGGGTTGATTTGGTGTATACCAATAAGGTGTCGGTGACATATCCGAGGCGTTACGTCGCAATAAATAACCAATTGAGCTTTGAATCGTCAGATGATTACTTTGTAGTCGCTGATATATCAAGTGATTCAGCCCAAGTGTTCGCCGAGGGTGAGAATGGGCTGAGTTTTCTTGGCGATTTCTCGACTAAAGGGGAGGAGATTGGTTTTTCTGGAGTGCCGGGCGCCACAAAATATTACTTGTTTGGGCGTGGTACCGCCTCTAAGCCGTTACTGAGCGCAGTAGCTTCTAGAGATATAACCGCATTGGGTGTGGAAAACATAGTAATAGCGCACCCTAGTTTTATTGGAGCTGAATTGGAAGCATACGTCGAATCTCGAACCGCCCTGGGTAAAGGGGCCTCAAGCATTGTTAGTACGGAAGAGATTTATACCAATTATAGCGGTGGAGTTAGGGATGCGATCGCGATTCATGAGTTCATAATAGATTACTATTCGAAGAACAATGATCTAGTGTCGGTCCTTATTGTTGGTGGCGATTCTTATGATTACCACGACAACCTAGGGATTGGCGCAATCTCGTTTGTGCCAACGTTGTATAAACCTACCGGGGATCTAATTCAATTCTCGCCGGTTGACTCTCTTTTCGGTGATATCGACCGAGACCTTGTGCCTGATATTCCAGTTGGGCGCCTGCCTGTTCGCTCATTGTCTGAGCTCTCGACCATCTTAGATAAGAGTAAGCTATTTGCACAGCAGTTAGGAAGTCGCTCAGCACTTCTCGTGGCAGATGAAATGGGCGAGAACAATGCATACAATTTCACAGAACACAGCGAAAATGTCGCCGCAACGTTAATTCCGCAAGCATGGGATGTTACTAGGGCCTACATAGACGTATTAGGACCCTTAGCAGCACGAACGGCACTATTAGATGGTCTGAGCGAAGGGCCCCGTCTAGCTCTTTATACAGGGCATTCATCCACTAATGTATGGTCGGGCCGGAGGCTGTTTACTTATGCCGATACATTGGCTCTCGGTAATGATCAGCGTCCGAGCGCATATTTGCAGTGGGGTTGCTACAACACTTACTTTTCGTCCCCTACGTCTGACACCATGAGTCATGGTTTGATGTTGGCGGGCGAACAAGGAGCGGCGATTGTTATTGGCTCTAGTACGTTGACGAATGCGCGTGCAGAGGCTCGATTCTCTGTTCTACTGCAAAATGAATTGTTGAAGCCGAACATTATGTTTGGCGAGGCATTGATTTCGGCTAAGCAAACTTACTATTCTGAAACGGGTTTAGTCTACAAAGGGATCTTGTTGGGTGTTACTTTGTTGGGTGATCCGCTCCTTCGCCTCTAGTTGCGGTTCATGATTGAGTCTCCACTACAAGCCTTTTAAAGGCTTGCGGAGGTCTAATGACACGTAATGCTAGCCTTGAGAGCGAGGCTTATCGCGGCGTTTCAAACTATTTTCAAATATATTGAAAAAGGAGTTGACCCCCCACTGAAAATGGGTAGAATGCGCCTTCCTCGAGAGACGAGTGAAGCGCTAAAACAGGCTTCAAAGCAGGTCAAAACTGGATTGGAAATTAATTTCAAAAAGGTATTGACCCAGCCCTGAGAATGGGTAGAATGCACCTCCCTCGACAAGGTCTAGACCGAAGCTTGAAACAGCCGAAAAACTAGCCTTGAAGCTTTTTAAAATTAATTTTAAAAAGCGGTTGACGAGGCAACCATTAGGCGTATAATGCGCCTTCCCTGAACCACCGTGAGAGCGGGGTTATGTTCTGGGTAAGCTCTTTTAAAAATTGAACCAAACAATTTGTGTGGACGTTTTCTTAAATGATTAGGTTTCATACAAAATGGCAAACCACTTTTTATGTCTTACGACGGCTGAAGGCTCACGCTTTTGGTTAGCTAAGGACTTCGGTCTGAAGCAGAGTAGGGCAGCTCAATTCCGAGAAAAGTGAGAGGCCCGGCTTTTATTATTTTTTGCCGTTAAAGAAAAAATTCCTTTAGTAATTAGATTGAACTGGAGAGTTTGATCCTGGCTCAGATTGAACGCTGGAGGTATGCTTAACACATGCAAGTCGAACGCGAAAGGCTCTTCGGAGCTAAGTAG
>CAJQNY010000029.1 GCA_905479805.1 uncultured Arenicella sp. | reverse complement strand
AAACCAAGACATTTTATCGAACCTCGAGTCATTGGGCTACCATTCCATGACCGCGATTCAGGCCAAAAGCTTGCCAGCGATTTTGCAAGGCAAAGACGTTATCGCTCAAGGTCAAACAGGGTCGGGTAAAACGGCCGCTTTTGCGCTGGGTTTACTGTCTAGTTTAGACACCAGTTCGTTTAAGGTTCAATCTTTGGTGCTTTGTCCTACTCGTGAGTTGGCAGAACAAGTCGCGAACGAAATTAGACGAGTAGCCCGTAGCACGCCTAACGTGAAGATCGTTACATTATATGGCGGGACGTCTATGCGGCCTCAAATATCATCTTTAGAGCATGGTGCGCATATTGTTGTGGGTACACCAGGGCGAATAGAAGATCACCTTGGTAAACAAACCTTGGATATAAGTCAGCTTAAGACTTTGGTGCTCGACGAAGCTGACCGTATGTTAGATATGGGCTTTCAGAAAACGCTCGATACCATTATTGAGCTACTGCCTAATCAGCGCCAGACATTAATGTTTAGCGCTACGTATCCAGACAAAATAAAAACCATTGCGGGCAGAATCATGCAGGCACCTGTGATGATTGAAGTCGCTCCTACTCAGGATACTGTGCGCGTTGATCAGCATTTTTTCTTGGTGCAAGATGAAGCCCATCGTCTCAATGTGCTTAAAGCCTTGATATTAGACAAGCCTGTAACCGCATCCGCCGTATTCTGTAATACAAGACAAGATGTTCAGACTGTTGCGGGCAAACTGAAAAGCGCTGGGTTCAGTGCGGCGCCCTTACATGGGGACATGGAACAAAAGGACAGGGACCAAACTCTTATTCGGTTCTCAAACAATAGCATCTTAATATTGGTTGCGACCGATGTGGCTGCGCGAGGCTTAGATGTTGAATCCTTGGATATGGTGATTAATTTTCACCTGCCTAGAGAGCTAGATGTCTACACACACAGAATAGGCCGTACCGGGCGTGCTGGTGCAAAGGGAGTCGCGTATTCTCTGCACAATCAAAATGAAAATTTTCGCGTAGAGCAATTGGAAAAACACTTGAGCAAAGAGTTCGTTGATAGCGAGTTACCCCCAGAAGAAGTACTCGGGCAAGCGCCGCCACGGCCTGGAATGTCTACCCTGAGAATAGAAGGGGGTAAGAAACAAAAATTACGCCCGGGTGATATCGTGGGAGCATTAACAAACGGAGGAGAGCTGAGCGGTAATCAGATTGGAAAAATACAGGTAATGGACAATTGGGCCTATGTGGCCGTTCCGCGAGAGCTATCCAAGGTAGCCTTGGCCAAAATAGGCAAAGGAAAATTAAAAGGTAAGACTTTCCGCGCGAGACTAATATAGTTGGAGTAAAATATGAGTGATGAAGAAGAATTTGTAAATATAGAAACAGACCTGTTCATATTTGAAGCGCCCCAAGGGTATCAAATTGAAGAACTAGACGAAGAGGCTGAGTTAGTTGGCCCTAATGATGAGTTCTTAGTGGTTTCTTCCTACACCGTCGCTGAAGACAGTTCTATGGATGACTTGGATGCCTTTGCGAACAACATTCAAGATGCAATGTCCAGCGCGGTTCAAGAGCCAGGCTTAGTGTTGACCGAAAAATTACGAAAGGAAACCGCGCCATCAGGTTTAACGGTGTGGAGCATAAAGGCAGAGGCAGAAGACAAGAGCCATTTCTTTGACCAGTACGCCACCATCGATAAATGCACAGCGGTGGTAGCCACTATCGAAGGCGACTTTGAGGATCGTGGTAGCAGTGCCTTGATTGAAGAGGCGGTGCACGCCTTAGAGTTTAAGTAAGTCAGCGTTGAGCATTCAGGTTGATGCGTTATCGGATTAGTGTGCTATTAGTTTAGTACTGAAAACAGACATGGAAATACGACAATATAGAGACAGCGACCTCAAAGATATTATTCAGATCTGGGAAGCGGCTTCCGCTGTCGGCCATCCATTTCTATCAAAGACGTTCCTAGAGTCTGAAAAGAAAAACATACCAGCACGGTACTTGCCAAATGGTGATGCCTGGGTTGCAGTCTATGAAGGGCGCTTAGCGGGTTTTATGATTCTGCACGGTAATGAAGTTGGAGCGCTGTTTGTTAAGCCTGATTTGCATGGTCTTGGCTTAGGATATTCGTTGATGAATAAGGCAAATGAGCTTCACAAGCAGCTGAAAGTAGAGGTGTTTAAAGAAAATTTAATCGGACTCCCGTTCTATTCTAGGTTTGGTTTTAAGCTGTTGGATGAGTATTTTCATGACGAAACGGGGATGATAATGCTGGTTTTGGAGAAAAAAGACTTAAAATAATTAGGTCGTTTTAATGGCTAATTCAACTATATTTCTATAAGAATGGCTTAAAACAAGGGGTTTCCGCCGGTTTCGACAAATTTCTGAATTATTAACAAATATCCTTTGAGCTATGTCTTTTCTCTTGAAAAGCAGGAATAATGTCCGCAAATAAATATGCAATGCGATATGGCATACCAGTTTTATTCGGTATTCAAGGTTCTGTATCTTTATATGTAAGTTTAGTTTTCTGTTCGAGCTGGTGAATCCGGATAGAAATTTTAATTTTTTTCACCAACAATTGTGAGTATTAAAATGAGTAAAGGTACAGTTAAGTGGTTCAATGCCGATAAAGGTTTCGGTTTCATTACACCTGAAGATGGTGGTAAAGATTTGTTTGTTCATCATTCAGAAATTCAAGCTGGTGGTGGATACGCTACATTAAACGACGGCCAAGCCGTTGAATATGAAGTAGGCGAAGGCCAAAAAGGCCCTTGCGCAAACAAGGTTGTTGCGCTGTAGTTCGCGTATTAAATACGTATATGAAACGGGTGGCTTTAGCCACCCGTTTTGTTATGTGGAGTAAACTCGCCCTGAGTTAGTATTTATCCACCAACACATCTTCTGAATATCGTCTTCGATATTGATCTTATAGATATTGATGTTCTTACTATTAGCGCTCTTCTATCCGTATTATCAGCGGTGCTATAAAAAAGAGGTGCTAAGAAAACCAGCTTCGATCCTTCAATATTTGCGTCGCCGCATTATGCCCTGGCGCGCCTGTTACGCCACCACCTGGGTGAGTGCCGCTTCCACACATATACAACCCCTTGATCGGTGATCGATAAGCGCCATGGCCTAAAACGGGTCTTGCGGAGAAGAGTTGATCTAAGCCCATCTGGCCATGAAAGATATCACCGCCAATCAACCCGAACTTACGTTCTAGATCCAATGGGCTGAGCACTTGTCTACCCAGTATCGAACTTTTGAATCCGGGAGCATATTGTTCAACAGTATCAATAATATGATCAGCCACATTCTCGCGTTCATTGTCCCATGACAAACCGTTGGGAAATTC
>CAJQNY010000028.1 GCA_905479805.1 uncultured Arenicella sp. | reverse complement strand
TAAAACGGCTGATAAGAAAGGCATGTCTATCTTGAAGAAAATCACCCACGATATTTTGGACTACCACGCCAGCCCGATCGAAGTTGCTGAAATTGCGGAAGCTGTTGGTGCTGGGCATTTGCTTTACTATCACATCGTACCAGCCTTACCGATCTTTGGCTTAGAAGCAGCCTTCGTTGAGGGGGTAAGTGATATTTATAAAGGGCCGGTTACGGTTGGCGTTGATGGTACAACTATTAGCCTTCCCGCGGGCAGTGATGACATTGTGCTGCATTAACGCACGGTTTCTAAACTAGGGGTCGTTTCACCGAGCACTTCGTCCCGAGCACTTCGTCCCGAGCACTTCGTCCCGAACGAATTCACGTCGAACGCTTCGTCCCCAAAGCCTTCTCCATGTAGCGGTGTTCGATCACATCGCCGTATTCAGTTTTGAGATCACCCGAAATCACTTCAACAACCTGATACCCTAAACGCTCGTAAAGACGTTGCGCGTTGGGGTTTCTAGCTGAAACGTCCAAAGCTAAGGTTCCAGCATCAATACTCTGTGGCAACTGCTCAAGATGTTGATGCAAGCGCACACCTAAACCTCTTCCTTGAAACTGGTCGGCTATCGCTAAATGGCCGATGTAAGCCACGCCTTTTTTGGGCGGCTTAATCACTTTCTCCATTTTTAAGGCTCGACGAATAATCTTTAAGCCAGTTCGAAGCCCATAATGTTTAATAATTTGGATGGCTCCATAGAAGGTAAATACCATGGTCTCAGCGTGGCTCCAAATAGCAGCGATGCCCACCAAACGACCCTCAACAAACAATCCTAAATGGTTTTGATAGCCCAACTCTGAACCACCTTTTTGAAACGCATAGCTCAGAAAGTCTGGCGTCTGGTCAAGCGCCGAATCTGCAAAAATATAATCGAAAGTTTTCGGCCCAGTAGAATAAATAAGCGGAATAGCTGCTGATACGTCGCTCGCCAGGCAGGGGCGAATTATGATGTCTTCAAGGTGCCCCATACTCGGCTCTGCTAAAGTTCCAATCACATCATCCAATCACGCGTGTAATTCAAAAAGCCTGGGAAACGTTCGCCAAGCTTCGCACCGGCGTAGACCACCCAATATTCGATCTTCTGTAAGAATGACATGTCGGCCATGTCAGGAACCTGTTGTTGCTCCCTGTCCAAATACGCATGAATGGCTTCAGTCTCTTCATACGTCAATATTTTATGGAAGCCCACCATGCCTTTATGTGCCAGCGCCCCGCCAAAGGCAATACCCACAAATTGGGTATGGGTTTTCTCACTCATGTATCTAAGATCAGGATTTATATCATTACCTTTCGCGCTGATGCCATGACATATGGAACAATTGGCGGCATACAGCAAACTACCTTGATGTATCACATCAGGGTCGGTGTTCGCTTCATGACCTAAGGCAACAAAGCTCGCGGCTGATTCATCGGGCAAAGAAACAGTTTGATTGAACTTTCCTAGTTTAAAAACCAATAACTTATTTTGGTTATTCTGCTTTTTCTTAAGGTGTTCGCCGACAGCCATCATGAAGGCACCGCCACTGCCTTGAGCAACCGCGATATATTGCTCACCATCTAATTCATAGCTCATGGGGCCCGCTAGCACAGCGCTGTCGGACTGGTATTCCCACAAACGCTTGCCATTAAACGCATCATAGGCAACAAAGCGGCCTTCTCGAGTTCCCTGAAACACCAAGTCGCCTGCAGTGGATAATATCCCACCGTTGGCTGCACGCGAGTGACGCACTTGCCATGCTCTCTGCTTCTTAACTGGATCCCACGCAACCAATTCACCGAAGATTAACGCATCAGTCGTTGCTTTGGCTGCCACCCAACTTGCTGGGTCTCGGTTCTCGGCAAGGTCAATTCCCGTATTCCAACGTCCAACACCGTACACAACTTTGTCTTGCGCCGAGTAAAACCCTGGTGCATTTTGCACTGGGATATACATGTAACCTGTATTCGGACTATAGGTCATGGGCTGCCAATTATGCGCCCCAAAAGGGGCTGGCCATATAGCTGTAGCACCATTGTTTTGATAATCAGCGGCCGCGGTTTCAACTGGGCGACCAGTTTCCAAATCTACATGGCTAGCCCAAGTGACTTTTGCATACGCATCCGCAGATAATAACTCGCCCGTCAATCGATCGAGCACATAGAAGAAACCATTCTTGGGCGCCTGCATGATGACTGATCGCATTTCACCACTGATCTCTAGATCAGCTAAGACTAGCTGCTGAGTCGCCGTGTAATCCCAGTTTTCTTTTGGAGTAACTTGATAGTGCCAAACGTACTCACCCGTGTCTGGACGCAGCGCGACTATTGAACTTAGGTATAAATTATCGCCGCCGCCCGGGCTACGAATTTCTCTATTCCACGGGGAGCCATTGCCGGTACCAATGTAGAGTAAATCTAGTTTAGGGTCATAAACCAGGGAGTCCCACGCGGTGCCGCCGCCACCGCCTAATTTTGTCCACTCATTTCCGCTCCAGGTTTCTAAGGCTTTTTCAAGTGCGGGGCTTTCCTGCGCTTTATCTCTATCACCAGGAACTGTGTAGAATCGCCACCTCATCTCACCTGTATTCACATCATAGGCACTGACAAAGCCGCGCACCCCAAGCTCTGCTCCACCGTTACCAATCACCACCATGCCTTTGATGATTCGTGGCGCGCCGGTAATGCTGTAGTTGCTTTCGGTGGGTGTGGTTTGAACCGACCAGTTTTGTGTTCCGGTCGCCGCATCAAGTGCAATCAAACGACCGTCAAGCGCGCCGAAAAATACTTGTAATGGTGATTCGTCATTCTCTTGCCAGATCGCCACGCCGCGATTAACCGGGCCGCAACAGGTTCTAACCAAATGTGCTTTATCGACTTTGGCATCGAAGTGCCAAAGTTGCTTGCCAGTTCGCGCATCGATCGCATGCACATGACTCCAGCCTGTGCTGACATAAATCACGCCATTGTGAACGATGGGCGTTGCCTCCATGCCGCGCGCGGTATCAAACTCAAACGACCATTTCAGGTCCAGACCTTCAACCGTTTCTCGATTGATTTCAGTGAGTGGGCTAAATCGTTGCTCTTGGTAATCTCGCCCATAACTCAACCATTCACCACCCGGCGAGCTAATCTCCGTTTGAGTCACCTTTGCCATGGCAGGCTCTAACATCAATATGAGTAAAGAAGAAATGACAACGAGAAAAT
>CAJQNY010000027.1 GCA_905479805.1 uncultured Arenicella sp. | reverse complement strand
ACTAAATCGTAGGCGAGAATGAGCAAGCATTAATACTTAACGCCTTTGCGCGTTACCATCAACTTCTTTTTGAGGGGCCGTATGTCAGACCAACCCAATATCCTCATACTCATGGTCGATCAACTCAATGGTGAGTTTTTTCCAGACGGCCCAGCTGATTTCCTACATGCCCCTAAGCTGCGTAAGCTTGCCGAACAATCGGTACGCTTTAACAACACTTATTGCGCTAGCCCTCTTTGCTCGCCGGCGCGTGCCTCTTTTATGTGCGGAAGCTTACCCTCTGCCACTCAGGTTTACGATAATGCTGCGGAGTTTCCGTCCACTCTCCCTACATTCGCCCATAGCTTACGATCGCTAGGTTACACCACAATATTAAGTGGGAAAATGCACTTCGTTGGTGCGGATCAACTACACGGCTTTGAGGAACGTCTCACCACCGACATTTATCCTGCTGATTTTGGTTGGACACCCGACTGGAAAAAACCCGAGGAACGTGTTGATTGGTGGTATCACAATCTAGGTTCCGTAACAGGCGCCGGGGTCGCCTCAACGAGCAATCAGCTAGAATTCGATGACGAAGTAGCCTATCACGCGAAACTTAAGTTGCACCAACTGGCACGGCGCGAAGAACAACAGCCGTTTTGCCTGACAGTGAGCTTCACTCATCCACACGACCCCTATGTTACCCGACAGAAATATTGGGATCTTTATGAGAATACCGAGATTCCTAAACCGAAAGTTTCGAGCGTTGCATTTGAAGAACAAGATGAACACAGCAAGAGACTATACAAAGCCGTTGATTTTCAAAATTTTGATATAACCGACCAAGATATTGCGAAGGCCCGCCGCGCGTATTGCGCAAACATTAGTTACCTAGACGAAAAAATCGGCGAAATTTTATCGACACTTGATGAGTGTGGGTATGATAAAAATACCGTGGTCATGTTTTGCGCCGATCACGGCGACATGTTGGGTGAACGTGGCCTTTGGTACAAAATGAGCTTCTTCGAAGGTTCGATGCGAGTTCCGTTCTTAATTAGCTCACCAAAACAGTTCTCTCCTAAAAGCATCTCAGAACCCGTTTCAGTACTCGATATTGCCCCAACAATTATTGAACTAGCGGGCGGCAATGAAGCGGATATGGAGATTGCCGTAGACGGTACCAGCGTATTAAGTTGTGCCCTTTCGGATACTAAACCAGATCATATCGTGCTTGGCGAGTATGTCGGAGAGGGCTCGATCGATCCAATGTTAATGGTTCGCCAGGGCCCCTGGAAATTCAATTACTGTGAAACCGATTACCCGCAGCTTTTCAATTTAGAATCCGACCCACTGGAATTGGATAATTTAGCCAACGCGCCTGATCATCTGGACCGCCTTAATGAATTCAAATCCTTCGTCCATAAGCGATGGAACGTCAAGCAATTCAGAGAAGACGTACTGCAAAGCCAAAAGAATAGACACACTGTCTACCAGGGCCTGAGGCAGGGAGAGTTTGAGGCCTGGGATTTCCAACCTATACAGGATTCCAAAGAACGCTATATGCGTAATCACTTGGATCTAAACGTATTGGAAGGCCAAGCACGGTTTCCGCGCGAAAAAAAATAGGAGGCTGAGAATGAGCTTGCACATTAAAAATATCGAGCAAACAAAGCGCGCTTTCATGATCACGTGGAGCGATGGTTCAAACTCCGAAATGCCCTTTATTTGGCTTCGAGACAATGACCCCTTTGAACTGCACCCAGACACTGGTGAACGCACCTTCGACTTAACCAGTGTCAGTTTAGACATTGAACCAGAAAACTTTGATGTTCATTCAGATGGGCAAAGCTCTACATTACAAGTCACATGGCCCAACAAGGAAGACGCTTCGAATTACCCTCAATCATGGCTCTACGAAAATCGCCCTGGGCAAACTCGCTGCGACCCGGCCGCTATAACAAAGGCCGCATGGACAGCGAAACAAATGGCATCGCTGCCTCGTTTTGACGCCCATGAGTGCGATTCAAACCCACAGACTTTGCTAGCAGCTTTACAAGGACTGAAATCAACCGGCATTGTCCTTATCGAAAACCTAGCGGATCAGCATGATTCGGGGGAACTGTTCGGTGATTTGATCGGTTTTAAGCGAGAGAGTAATTACGGTGTGATGTTCGAAGTCCGCTCTAAACCGGACCCAAATAACCTCGCCTATACGTCGCTGGCATTACCGCTGCATACAGACCTCGCGAATCAAGAGTTCATCCCTGGTAACCAGTTCCTGCATTGCATTCGCAACGATGCAATCGGCGGGAAATCTGTATTCGCTGATGCAATGACTATCCTAGATGAATTTAAACAGGAATGCCCGGACAATTATGAACTCTTAACAAAACTAAACGTCCCTTGGCACTTTTTAGACAAGGAAACCGATCTTCGCCAACACCGTCCTGTCATTGGCTTAGACCGGCAAGGACAGTTCAAAAGCCTAACCTTCAATGCCCACCTTGCAGACATACCTGATTTTGACACCGAGACGCTGTATCAATTCTATGCCGCCTACCAAGAGTTAATGAACCGAATACGCAGTGCCAAGCACAATATCGAATACGAGCTAGAAAGTGGCGAGATGGTGATCTTTGACAACCAGAGAGTCTTACATGGCCGCACCGCCTTTGACCCAGAGTCTGGTTCTCGTCACTTACGCGGCTACTACATCGAACATAACGAGGTAGAAAACCGAATTCGTATGTTAGATAAAGCAATTCAAGCCTGAGCACATTTGTCGGCTGTTCTGGCATAATCTCACTATGGAACTAGCACAACCGTTTGTCAGACTGCCTTTTCAATTCGATGCCAATCGTCTTCGCGCTGAATTGGAGAATCTTTCTGATAAACATTGGATGGAGCACCCGTCGAAAATAAGCGGTAATTTAGCAATACCACTTATCTCTCTAGGCGGTAACGACAATAATGATTTTGCTGGTCGGATGCAGCCGACCGAACATCTAAATCAATGTCTGTACATGCAACAGGTAATGGCTGGCTTTGATGAGGTCTTGGCGAGATCAAGACTAATGAGGTTAAACGCCGGGGCTGAGGTCAGTCCCCACGTGGATTTTAACTATCACTGGTATAGTCGGGTGCGTATTCACATTCCCATTATTACTAATCCAGATGTGATTTTTTACTGTGGCGATCAAAATATTCATATGCAGGCTGGTGAGTGCTGGATATTCGATTCATGGCGCAGGCACAATGTTATTAACTCTGGCGATGCGGATCGTGTACATCTAGTTATTGATACCGCCGGCTCTTCACGATTCTGGAAGATGGTGCGGGAGATGGAACAGTTTGGAACGGACACCACTTCTTCAGAGTTAAGAAATCATATCGTTGAGAAACCATT
Organism: uncultured Arenicella sp.; assembly: GCA_905479805.1. Classification (GTDB taxonomy): domain Bacteria; phylum Pseudomonadota; class Gammaproteobacteria; order Arenicellales; family Arenicellaceae; genus Arenicella. Next base: position 1,935 of record CAJQNY010000027.1, on the reverse strand, counting down.
TTATGCAGATGAGTCAGTTGAGATAAAAACTGAACGTTATAATGTGAGTCCTGTCATGGCGCCTGGTGAATTACAGGCAATCGCTCGTGAGCTGATCGCTGATTTTTCTCTCAACGAAGACAACGATAAAGCGCTAATCCAAAAATACTCTAACATCCTGATGAATCTTAGCTATGACTGGCGAGAAGCTTGGCACACCTTCGGCCACGAGGAAGCAGGCTGGGGTCGTTATCAGGAACTATTACAAAACACTTTCGAGCAATTTGGGGAGAATCCACGAGAGCTCGTGACCGCCAGCAATAGCATCGGTGTGAAACCCATTGTTGTACAACGTATACTTCGAGCGGCTTTAAACGTTGAACAGTTTGAGTTATTTGAGAGTTAGTCATAGACACTTTCAGTGCCTTTTCTCACCCCTAGAGTGCTTACAATCTGCGCCCTCTACATTAATAATGATAATTGAAACGTCTTAAATCTTCCGTATAAAACGTAGAAACCATTTCTCTTAATTCATCATCATAGTGTTCACGGTAGTGATCATGCTTTGAGCTATTTTTAACTTCGAGAGATATTCTATTTAGATTCAAAATCTGCAAAATTTCATCGAGCGATGCTTGCAAACTTTCATAGCGCCCGATGATATCAAGAGCCATCTCGCCTGTAGAATCAACTAACTGTTCAATTTGCGGGCGAACCAATACACGTTGTTGAAACCTCGGGTGGCTAAGTGCTGACTTCATCCATGCTAAAGAATTATCTGAAAACTCGGCATTCTGTCGATTCAAGAAGAAGCATACCGATATAAAACGATCATAAGGATTTCTGACAAATCCAAACTTCAAGTAATCACGCCAAACTTGGCTATCTAATTCAGGCTGAATTTGTTGAGCAGTGATATGTCCATGTTGTACCCGCGCAATTGTTTCTATGGGTAAGGTCTGCGGAGAAGAACCCGAGTCTCGAAATAGCGCCTGCTGCTGCCAATCATCCGAAGAAAGATAGTTTTGTAGCACTAAACGCACGGAGTGCGTGGCTGTCTTAGGGACAGCAAAAAAAATAAACTTATTGGAGTGAGAAACTATCACTAGGCATCAACAATAGAGACTTATTCAATCCCATATGTTGCGCGAACTTCGGGCCCCAGCGCTTCCTTCAACGGGCCCAACCATTGTTCATAGTTTTTCCATTGCTCCAAACCGGTACGATAAATTGGTTGTCTCACTTGGTCTGCGCTCGGCGTTCGGATGCTTCTTTTGGTTTTGTAGAAATCTATACAAGATTGTTCGAACTCTAAACCACAGAAATCTAAGATTCTGTGCACTTGGGTTTCCAGATCTTCAACGACGTCTTCATGCTGTACTCTTAAGACAAAACCTGGAAGTACTTCATCCCAGTGATCCATTAACTTAATGTATTGACGGTAGTAATTTCCCACTTCAGTTTGTCCATAGGAAAACTCTTGCCCTTCTCCAAACAACTGCTTAAAACCACTAAAGCAACACGCCATCGGGTGGCGGCGAGCGTCGATAATTTTCGCATTTGGGAGAATCATTTTGATTAACCCTATGTGGAAAAAATTGTTAGGCATTTTATCTATAAAGAACGGAGCCTCTTGTCGATAAATCTTGGTTTGATCCATAAACTGATCGCCAAAGCGCTCAAAATAAGAATCTTCCAGTTCACCGAGTATTCTCGGGTATTGAGGAATCTCTTCTTGTTCCGAACGACCTCGCAAACGCTTTGCCAAGTCCAATATATTGTGCAACTCCATGGTGCCATCAACCTTAGAATGCGACGCTAATATTTGCTCTAACAACGTTGAGCCCGCACGTGGTAGCCCAACGACGAAAATAGGGTCAGGTGCTTTGCAACCTACGTCAGGGTGACTTTCAAACAAGGGCTTCTTACAGACTGCTATTTGTGAATCTACTCGTT
>CAJQNY010000026.1 GCA_905479805.1 uncultured Arenicella sp. | reverse complement strand
ATCGCGAGGCAATAAATAGCGAAAATTGATAATCCAACAAACATCACTTAACCCGAAGAATAGATAACATTAGTAGGTCCTAATAAAACACAACAATACTAACTAACCTTAGCAAAGATTATTAAGCTTCGCCAATTCGTAAAATCTATGGCGATATAACTCGTTTGAAGGTCATTTCAATCCATGGTCCCGCGGATTTTTGAACGCGACAGGCCCAAGACATAAGATGCAGTATAGAAGCCGCCGATAACGTATCCGAGGATCACGGTATTAAATATTTCAGGCGTTCCTGCGAGTACATTAATCCACCAAGAGGCACTAAAGATAATCAAACACGTGGCGAAAACTGTAACCGTTTTTACCATTAATTCGGAGTCGCTAAGTTTACCGGCATAACGGTAAAATAGCTCAATCAGCATAGTCATTACGAAAGTAAGCGCAAAACTATATCCGCCCTGGACACAGGCTGCTTTAATTGCAGCCTGGGCTCCATGCATTGAATTGACCATGTATGCCCATGCACCGTAGCCGACAAGCCCAAAAACCGAACTCACTAAACTACGCTGTATCGGGGTCAAACGATCAAACATCACCAAACCAAGTTCGCCATCACACAAATCAACATTAGGCTTAATACTGGTCTTCCAATATTTTTGGCCAATTTTTATCAGCATCTACAATGAAGTTGGCCTTATTCGCCAACCATTTATCATTCACGCTCTTACTGTAGTTTAGATACAGCTTTCCATCGACGATAGTAAATAACTCAGGTTTGATCGACGCAGTTGTGTTTTGCGAGACCGCATAAGCACAATACCCACCATATTGAGGCGCGTATTTTTCTGGATCATCACGGAATAGATCTAAGTTTCCCTGCGAGGAAAACAACCAAGTCGCTTCGTTATACTCATGAGAAAATTGCTCATCGCCTTTTACTGGCTTACCTTCAGTAAAATAAGCGACCGTGTCATAGCCTCTGATTGCTTCGTCTGAAAAAAGTGCTGTAAAAGTAGGGTCAACTGCAAAAGCACTGGTTGATGAAAGAACTGCTAGCGTAATTAGCAACTTCGAAAATAGATGCTTCATAATAAACTCCGGCCTCGTCTAAATAACGCGAGGCGATTAAGAAATAAATTGAGCAAGCTTTTCTGAAACTTGCTGTTCACAGTGTAGAGCGCATTGTTTGCGACTCTCAAATTCGTCAAGGTAACAGACCGGATGAAAGTGCACTTTCACTGCAACTTTTTTGAGCGAAAATAGACTTAGAAAGTGTGATCCGAAAGGCATTGTTCCGTACCATGCGTAATGATCCAATGCCGCTTGATTCATTGGACGCCCGCCTTGTGAGATATAGGCAACGGTGACGGATTGAATTGCGATTCTCTCACCACCATTTGTGTTGACGGCTTCAAATAAACTGGATTTAAACGGCTTAACGTGTGTGCCATTGGTGCTGGTACCTTCAGGAAATAAAATTAAACTATTTCCTTCAAGTAAATGAGTTTGCATCACCATGAGCTGGTCGCGAGCTTTGCCAGTATTCCGTTCAAAAAATAAAGTATTTTGAAAACGCGCCAAACTCCCCAAAATCGGCCAATTTGCTACTTCGGATTTTGCGATATAGTAAGCCCGTATGCCTCCTAGAACAAAGATATCGATATATGAAATATGGTTGCTCACATAAAGGGTTGGACTTATTCCTACATTGTCACCGCTAAAGCTCACCTGTAGCCCAAAAATGAACTGCACTCCGCGATGGAAAAAATGGGGGAACTCACGATGCAAAGGTTGGCCGGTCGCTTTAACCAAAAAGAATAGAATTGGCATGGCAATTATCCATACCAACATACAAGGAACACGCCATAAGAGGTGCAAATAGTTTTTTTGAATCATAACTTTTGAATCGCGTCTTTTGAATCGCTACAAAAGCGATAACAGTTTCGACACCACTATCATCGTGTTTTATCTAACTTAATTAACCGGTGCTACGGATTTATTAACCAGCACGTGATTTGTGTTGAACATTTCTTTCGCATCGACATAAATTGCTACAAATGTAGTGTTGAAGGTGGGGTCGATAATCGCTGCATCGCTTATTTTTGCACCTATTTTCAAGTAACCTCGAAGAAGTGTCGGTACCTGTCCACGCGACTTCCCCTTACCCGGCTCTTGTTGAAAATCTCTGATCGCAACACTTTCGACACTATTGCGTGGAATGGGCATCAGCTCAGGAGCAGCAAGGTGCTTATGATAAAGGTAAGACAAAATCTCAGTATGCTCGTGATAATCGGTGCCTTTGAAGCTAGCACAACCAAACAAAACATCATAATTGTTCTGCTCAATGAACTGCATCGTAAACTTCCAAATCAGCATTAATATAGCGCCTCCACGTCCTTCTGGTGAAACGCAGGCGCGGCTTAACTCTAGAGTCGCGGCATAGTAGCCTCGTAAGCCGCTCAAATCGAACGCATGTTCTGTGTAGAATCCCTGATCATCTCGTAGTTCGAAGCCACTCACCAACCGAACAGTACCGACCACCTTATTATCAGCACGGCTATCTAAGACGATCACATGGTAGGCAATTTCATCCCATTCATCTTCTTCTCGCTGATTACTTAGCATCTCTCGATTTATCTTTCCGCCACTTTCCTGGAACAGAACTTCATAACGCAATGCTTGTGCTGCCCGTATCTCCTCAACAGTCTCAGCGAGGCGAACATCGTAACGCCCTGCCGACATACCACCTGCGATTAATTTGGTCATTTGTTTAAACAACTTTGGAGTGAGCGCCATTTACAACTTACCGTCGAACAACTTGATTTAGATGCGGTAAGGCCTCTCGACAGCTCTCTTCTGCCATAGGCAACAAAATTGGTGCGCCTAGTTCAGCCTGACAGGGAGACCCATCGGCATATCGAAATGAAACAGCTGTTTCAGCCACTTTTACATAGCTAAAACTAACCGTGTTAGCATCACTGCGATGCATGCAAACAGATTCCTGAGATTTACTCGGGCTATGACTTGAGTGAAAATCCAAAAACTCCTGACTGTTGCTTGAAGTTTGCATACCTCTATCCAAAAATAGCCCTCGACGAACAGCCTTTACGTGTTTCGCATCAACCGATGACGAAGATTTGGGTGAACTCACATCAAGTTCAATCCTACCTTGATGGCCATCCCAAACACAGAGCCTATTGTTGCCGGCTCGATCTATGATAAACATCCTAAACGCACGATAATCTTCCAATTCCAAAGTATTGAACTGTTCCTCAACCGCATCAAGACTTTTAGTCGTTGCGAACTGGCGCACAATTTCTCCACGGCTAGTCCATTCTTTGTATGTGGCTATCTGTTCAAATTGGTAGTGATTGAGCAAACATACAGTGACTCCATGATGATTTACGGCTATCCAAGTTCCTCCCGCATCTGCGTCAGTGGGAGAAATATAGCTCACGCCTTCCTGTTGATGAATAGAAGGCAAGTCAGCATGTCGCCGAGAGACTCGTTCGTCACGATTAAAGAACAGCTCATACCCAGAGTCACTTACAAACCACGTCATTGTGCACATGAGCTGTCCTCTGAGTTTTGGCCTGATCGAATATCGAAATTTTTAGTCGCAATGGCAACACCAAAACCAGTAAGTGTCGTCTTGCCCAGGGCCCGTACGATTGCAGCGATTATCGCGTAGTGATGAACCGTATGCGATTGCAGAAAAATAAGCTCGCGCTCAAGACTGGTTGCGACATCCTCTTCAGTTTGATCATCACAGATCGTATACGTGTGCTCAAAAGAACCAAAATCAAATTCTCGAAATTTACTTTTCACAGCGCTAATATCATTTAAAGCAATATTCAGATCTTCTTCTAGCGCCTGGTTTCGTTGCCTATCGTCGTAACAAAAACGCCTCTGAGGTAACTGTAAGAAAAAACATTGATAGTGTTCGATAAAATGCCTGAAATGAGCTCCGAGAGTAGACTCAAATATCGGTCGAACTCCCTTTCGGTATAAATCGTCGTTCAGGCCTGCGAGCAGAGTTTCGCCCTCTTCAAGCGATTTGATATTCGCATCAATTAATGCCTTTCTATTAGCATTTTTTCGCTCTATGGCCTGTAAATTAATATCTGGCAAATTAGTATCTCAGCAAAGGGCAAAAACCCTATCTAATCACCTTCGTAATAAATTGGTGATCTGGTTAATATTTTTGGGTGAATACCTTACCCGCTAAGTAAAAGTAGACCTTGCCACAACTGAAAGTCTTGCACAAGAACGATAATCCCTAGCAAATTAGTCAGAGGCCGCGATAATCTGCGCCGCGGCAACGACTGCGGCAGTTTCTGTCCTCAGGATGTCGGGGGCAAGCTTCACTGCCCGCGCGGTTGAACTCCCAAGCATCTCAAATTCGCGGTCTGAAAAACCACCTTCAGGCCCAACAATCATTACTAAATCGTCACTTATAGAGCTGACATGGTGGCATGCATCACCGCCAATATCTGCATACAACACCCCAAGGCCTGCAGGCGCATCCGCAAGCAGACTTTCAATTGACCTAACTCGGCTAAGTTTTGGTAGCCACGGGTTCTGAGATTGTTTACAGGCCTCAATGGAATATCGCTGCCATTTAAGTTCTATCTTGTCGCTATACCGTGTAATTGATCTATCACAGTCTAGAGGGATCAATTCATCAACCCCAAGTTGAGTTAACATTTCGATTAAAATTCGCTGTCGGTCACTCTTCGGTAGCGCAAAAGCCAGTGCCAAATTTTTACTAGAAGCAGGTACGATGATTTCGTTTTCAATGCCAACCAGCATAGACTTTTTGCTAATCGATCTAATTATGGCGTTTGCTGCCAAACCCTGGCCATTGAGCAATTTAACCTCACTGCCCACACCCAAGCGACGTGCCTTGGACGCGTGCATGGTTTCTTGGGCATTGAGCTCGACCTCAGGCTGCCCACTTATGAAGTCTGCTGAGAAGAATGTTGGTTTGCTCATTAGCTCCGCCTACCGTGGAAAGTGAACGTCGTAGTGAACCAACTTGCTTGAAAACCTCGCGTTAGGTTCTCCCAACAAAGGCTCGGCATAATGCGGTCGCTTGACAACAAAACGAAAATTAGTGTTAGCCGCACTCGCCACGAGGCCAACGTTATCCGCATCTTCAGGCAATAACCATTTCAAAAACTCCATATATTTATTGGATGAAGCAGATTTCTTACGTTTTGCTGGAAACATCGGATCTAGATAAAGGCAATCTACCGGATCAATAGCAGATTCTAAAAACAGGCTCGCATTGACTTCCCTTATTTCGGGTATGTTGACCGAATTCCTCCGCGCCCATTCGCTCTCTGATATTCGTTCGAACGCTTCCCCTAAGATAAATGCCATAAGTGGGTTTTGCTCTAAGACAGTTACATTGTAACCTTGTGCAGCCATGAGCAGTGCATCACCACCCCATCCCCCAGTGCAATCAATAACCGATTTTGTTTTCTTCCCCAAGGCTTGATTAAAGGCGCCCTGTTTTGGGGCTGGAAACGAAGTTTGTCTATCAATGAACTTATTGATATCGATATGTAGCTTTTGCTTTGAATTGTTATTCAACCAAACTAAGTGCACACCGTCAGATTCCTTACTCAACGTCACTGATGCTTTCTTATCCGTTTGCGGAAACCGTGAAACAAATGCCATCAAATCCGGGAACTTTTCCACACCTATTATTTCAATAGGATGGCAACCAACTAAAAACTTAGACATGTCAGCTAACGTCCGATGCCATCACGTGCTCGCCTAACATGAGTCAGTCAAACAACTGAGCTGAGAATAGTCAATTAACCTGCGTCTAAGTTCAAATGAAATTGTTTTCAACCTCAGTATCAATGTCTTCTTCGTAGTTAACACCTTCAATCGCAAAACCAAACAACCTCAAGAACTCAGATTGATAGGCTGCAAAATCACTTAAATCATTTAAGTTTTCGGTGGAAATGATGGGCCACACTTTTTCGACTTTTGCCTGCATTTCAGGCAGTAGCTCAAGCTCATCTACTCGAAAACGATTATCACTATCCAATCGTGGTGAAGATGAGTATATACATTCTTTGAATAAACGATCTAGTTGCTCAATACACCCCTCATGAGTGCCAGCGGCCTTCATCTCTTTAAATAAAATAGCTAAGTAAAGTGGCATAACAGGAATCGCTGAACTAGCTTGGGTTACCACCGCTTTGAGCACTGAAACACGCGCATCAATATCAAGGCTTGAACTCAATTCAGCGGCTTTGACATCCAGATCTTCCTTGGCTTTGCCAATGGTGGCGTGCCCGTAGATCGGTTTAGTCAATTTATCGCCGATATAAGTATAGGCAACTGTTTTGCAGCCGGGCTCCAAGACGCCAGCGTCATTGAGGGCGTTCATCCACAATGCCCAGTCTTCTCCACCCATCACTTTAACGGTGTTCGCTATTTCTTCATCGCTAGCGGGCTCCACTGTAATATCACCCACAACTTGCGTATCCGTATTCAAATTTTTTGCCGTATAAGACTCACCAATAGGCCGCAATGTCGACATATAGGTTTCACCGGTCTCGGGATCGGTTCTTCTCGGTGAAGCTAAGCTATAGACAACCAAATCAACCTTTCCCAAATCAGCCTTTATCAGGTCTATAACCCGTGATTTTATTTCGTTCGAAAACGCGTCGCCATTTACACTTCGCGCATAAAGACCGTCTTCTCGAGCAAAGCTCTCGAATGCGGCTGAATTATAAAATCCTGCTGATCCAGTACGTTTTTCCGTCGCTGGCTTTTCAAAAAACACACTCAGCGTTTTCGCACCATAACCGTAAGCGGCAGTAATCCGAGATGCTAGTCCATAACCCGTCGAACCTCCAATAACCAACACGTTCTTGGGGCCTGTAGATTCACTGCCAACGGTCTGACCCTTGATATATTCAATTTGTTGGCGAACATTTTCTGCACAACCCGCAGGGTGTGCATTAGTGCAAATAAAACCGCGAACTTTGGGCTTAATAACCATTCTATTATCCTAATATTGAACGCATCAGATCACTATAGAAAATCAGCGTTTTTAAACTCTTAAAGTAAATCAGTGTTGACTACAGGTTTCATAGTCTCATTAAGACTGTCAATATAACCCCTCACCAAGGATTGTCCGTTGCGGTTCGACAAAACCTGACGTGTACTGGACTTTATCTGTTCGTTGACGGCATTCACATCGCCCTTCTCAATTCCGGTCAATCGAATGAGATTGTAGTCACCATTTAAACCTGTAACTGAATTAACAACAGACGCGCCATTCTTTAGATGCATGCTAGCTACTTCACGGAGTACATCTGGCGCAATCTCAAGATTCTGATCGATCAAGGCAACACTAAAACTAGTTGCTGGATTTGCACTAGTCGCGGCAGATTCCCAGTTCAGTTCAGCTTTTGCCAATAAAGCTTCACCAGCAACCTGTGCTGCGGCACGGGCTTTTTGACTGATTAAAATTTGCTTAACTTGCTCGCTGACATCCGACAATACCTTTGGTTCACTAGCTTGATAGTTTTCTTTACGTAAGACCACGTATTGGGCTTCAGAAACTTCCAATGGTTCGGAATTAATATTATCCACGAGCACTTCATCACTAAACGCAGCGTTGCGAATGATCGAAGAGGTTGCGATACCAACCCCCTGGCTGCGAGAAAAAGGCTCAGTGGTTAAAACCTTCAGCCCCATGACCTCGGCTATTTCAACTAAACTGTCAGACTGCTCAAACGCTAAGTCACGCAATTGGTCTGCTTTTTCTAATAATTCGTCTTCAGCAAGTCGATCTTTTTCATCTTGCTGTAGATCGAATTTAACGTCTTCAAAACTCTGCTGTTCAGGAGCCTGTACTTTGGTAACCTGAATGATGTGGTAGCCAAATTGAGTTTTGATCGGTTCGCTCACCATTCCTTCTGCCAATGAGAAAGTAGCATTTTCAAACTCAGGTACCATTTGACCCGTCTCGATCAAACCAAGATTGCCGCCCACTGCTGCAGAGCCTGGATCGTCTGAACTGGACTTAGCTAATTCTGCAAAATCAGCGCCCGCATTGAGTTCAGTAACCAATGCTTGTGCTTTGCTAAGTTGTGTCGCTTCATCTTGATCCGCTGTGGTACTCAGTAGAATATGACGTGTTTCACGTTTTTCTTGTGAGATATAGCTTTCAAGGTTGTCTTCATACGTTGCTCGTAAGCTATCCTCATCCACTGTTATGGTCGCAGCAATGTCTTCCAAATTTAACTCTAAATACGACACAGAAACTTGTTCATCTGCCAAAAATGATTGTTGGTTCTCGTCATAATAAGCTTGGATTTCCCCCTCATCAACAACGACACCAGCAACATAGTCCTGCTGCTTAACCGTAATTACGTCGAAATTACGTTTCTCAGCCTGAATTTCAAGCAAACTTCGGATTTCATCCGGCAATACTAAGGCCGATTCTTCATAGCCAGCAGTTACTTGCGCTAGACGTTGATCTGCACGCAAGGCATTTTCATATCTATCCTTAGAATATTGCGAAGTAGCGACGTATCTATCATAGGCTGATTGGTCAAACTTTCCTTCGACCTGAAATAGCTCGCTCTTCTTAATGAGTTCAGCCAACTGCGCATCGCCAATTCGGTAATTATTTTCTAAGGCCACTTGCTCAATCAAAGCTCGATTCAACACTTGCTGAAATACCGATTGCTTGAAGCCATCACTGGTCAAATAGTCATTATTGACTTGCTCCCCCATCGACTGGCGAAGGCGTTGCTGCTGGTTGTTAAATTGCGACTGAAATTGTGCCTGGGTAACTTTCTGATCACCCACTTCGATAAGTGACGGGTTTGCATCAGTATTGGCATATTCCTGTACGCCCCAGAAAGCCATGGGGATAATAATGAGTGCAGCAATAATCCAAGCAAACCAACCGGATGAACGGTCACGAATTTCAGTTAACATAGTGTGATTCCTTACAATGATAAATCTAATAATTTCAGCGCAGTATTATAGTCCAGCCGGGTGGTCTACAAAAGCCGATTCATCGCCTTTATTAAGCTTACTTTTATAGTTTTCTACTTATCTTGTAGAACAGAGACCCATTAAACGTGTCTCAAAGACCAAATATTCACGAAAGTATCTTCTCCCAACACTGGTCTACATCAAGGTAATGTGTCGATATTTGAAAAATAATCATCTATGGTTTAACGTAAAGAACCTGAATTCGTTAATCTATCAGACACGACCTCACTTAACGAACACTCCAATCATACAAAGCAAAGAGCGCTCTCGATGACAAAAAAACTCGTACTATTCTCCTTAATAAGCCTCCTATTCAACTTTTCGGTTGCTGCCGAAGATCATAACGAACTCGCAATCCCTTACAGCAAATTTGTGTTGGACAACGGCTTAACCTTAATTGTCCATGAAGACAAGAAAGCGCCTATTGTGGCCGTCAATGTGTGGTACCACGTTGGCTCGAAAGATGAAAAAGCAGGGCGAACAGGCTTTGCACATTTATTTGAACATTTGATGTTTAATGGCTCTGAAAATTATAACGATGATTGGTTCAAGCCTTTTGACCGTGTGGGAGCAACCGGCATGAACGGAACCACTAATCAAGATAGAACCAATTATTTTGAGGTGGTGCCAAAGAATGCTTTAGAAATGGCCTTATGGATGGAATCCGACAGAATGGGTCATTTGCTCGGGGCCATTGATCAAGCTAAGTTGGACGAGCAACGTGATGTAGTAAAAAATGAAAAGCGTCAGGGCGAGAACCAGCCTTACGGCAAAGTATTTAGTACGATATTAGAAAACGTCTACCCCAAAGGTCACCCCTACTCCTGGAGTGTCATTGGATCAATGGAAGATTTAGATGCCGCATCCGTTGAGGACGTACACGAATGGTTTAAAACAAAATATGGAGCTGCTAATGCCACCTTGGTGATCGCGGGTGATGTTGATCCAGGTGCCACAAAAGTGTTAGTGGAAAAATATTTTGGTCATATAGACGCTGGCATCCCGCTAACCAAACAATCGTCATGGGTAGCAAAACGCTCTGGAACCCATACTCAAACCATGTACGATCGCGTACCACAAGCACGCGTTTACAAGATCTGGAATGTCCCAGAATGGGGTCATGCAGATGCTGATTATTTGGATTTGGCCTCAGGCGTACTCTCTTCTGATAAAAAATCAAGACTCTATAATCGACTTGTTTACAAAGAAAGGGTCGCATCAGACGTTAGTGCTTTTTCCTTCAACTCTGAGATTGGCGGCTTATTTGGCATTGCCGCATCGGCCTTGGAAGAACCTGGCGTAGATTTAACTGAACGGCTCGATTACATTGAATCAGCTATTGATGAAGAGCTGAAGAAATTTCAAAAGTCTGGCCCCACCAAGGAAGAGTTAGCAAGAGTTAAAACGGGTATGAAGGCTGGATTTATTCGGGGCATGGAGCGTATCGGTGGCTTTGGCGGAAAATCAGACCTTCTCGCGCGCAACGAGGTATTTGGCGACGACCCTAATTTCTACCTTGAAAGCCTAGCTCGGACTGAAGACGCCAGCAACAAGCAAGTACAGACTGC